>CAMOKN010000062.1 GCA_946617595.1 uncultured Clostridia bacterium | reverse complement strand
TAAATGGAAGCCCCCGTCAAAAGCAAATCCCGTTAAAACGGAACTTGAAAAGTCACATCACTGTTCATGCAATTACTTTTGGACAAAGTAAAACGCCCCCTGCTGAAAAGCAGGAGACGTTTTTTCTGCGGAATAACCGCAATTGGTGCGGATGACGGGACTTGAACCCACATGAAATTGCTTTCACTGGCACCTGAAGCCAGCGCGTCTGCCAATTCCGCCACATCCGCTCATCTCAAATATTGCAAAAATCATTATAGCACATTCCGGAAAAAAAATCAAGTGTTTTTTAAAAAATAAATCCGATTCCAAGAAAAAATAAATTATTCAGAAAAATTGTCATTCTTTAACTTCATTTTAGGTTCAGGTATTATAATATAGACAAAACAAGGGAGAGATTCCTCAAAAATAATTATAAAGGAGAACTTGACATGAAAAAGAAATTATTATCCTTAATTACAGCAGCTGCGGTCCTGACCGCATCGGCACAGCTTATGACATCGGCAGTTTACGCACAGGAAGAACCCCCGTCAATGCCGGACGGTCAGACTCCTCCCGACAAGCCTGACGGCGAAGCGCCCGGCGGTGAAATGGGTGAACCTCCGGAGCGTCCCGACGGTGAGGCTCCCGGTGGAGCTCCCGGAGGAGCACCCGGCGGCGGAAGTTCGGGAGTGGACAGCTACACGGCGGTAACTGAATACAGCACGGACACCGCTGCCTCCGGTCAGTCCTATTCCTCGACCGGCACAGATGAGAACGCTATACTTGTAAGCGGCGGAAATGTGGTGCTTCAGAATGCGTCGGTAAGCAGAACGAGCAGCGATTCTACCGGCGGCGACAATTCAAGCTTCTATGGCGTGGGTGCGGCAGTTCTCGCAACTGACGGAAACGTGTTTATCGACGGCGGTGAGATAAATACCGACTCAAAGGGCGGCGCGGGTGCGTTCGCCTACGGCAGCGGCACTGTTTATATCCGCGATACAGAGATCACCACAAAGCAGAGCACTTCCGGCGGCATTCACGCGGCAGGCGGCGGCACGGTCTATGCGTGGGATCTCAGCGTAGAGACAAACGGTGAATCCTCCGCTGCGATAAGAAGTGACCGCGGCGGCGGAACAATGGTGGTTGACGGCGGCTCATACACGTCAAACGGTACGGGTTCTCCAGCCGTATATTGTACAGCCGATATCACCGTTAATGATGCAGACCTGAATGCAACAGGCTCGGAGGGTATCTGTATCGAGGGACTCAATTCTCTGTACATCTATGATTCCGACCTCTCGGCGGATATGCCTGTGACAGCTCAGAATGAGAATCTGACATGGACTGTGATCGTATATCAGAGTATGTCCGGTGATGCCGAAGTCGGTAACTCCGAGTTCTATTATGAGGGCGGCTCTATAGATACCACAAGCGATATCCTTATATATACTACAAACACCGAAAGCCATATCACGCTGAACGATGTTGATATAAGCTCCGACAGCAATGATCTCGTGATACTCCGCGCTACCGGAAATGCCAACGGACGCGGCTGGGGCAGTACCGGCAAGAACGGTGCAGACTGCACATTCACGGCGATCTCTCAGGAACTGAACGGAAATGTTATATATGACAGCATCAGTGATCTCGACTTCTATCTCACTGACGGCAGTGTACTCACCGGTGCGGTCATCGACGACGAGAGCGATGCAGGTGAAGGCGGTACAGCGTCGGCTAAGATATATATTGACAGCAGCTCAAAGTGGGTAGTGACAGCCGACAGCTCCTGCACCGATCTTTACAATGCCGGAACTATCGTTGATGCTGACGGAAATGCTGTAACTATAAAGGACGCTTCGGGTAATGTACTTTCAGAGGGCGGCAGCATTATCGTAACAGTTACCGGAACTTATTCTGAAACAGCGGATATGTCGGGTGCAACTGCCGACAGCGATTTTGAGGAAGTTTCACTTCCTGCTCAGTTTGAAGGCAGTGCAGAGATATCTGTTGATGATACTCAGACCGTTCCGACGACAGAAATAACGGTTGAAGAAATATCCGCAAACACCGCAGGCAATGCAGCATCTGAGAACAACCCTAAGACCGGAGCCGTTATGGCTGTATCATCGTGCTTAGCGGCACTGGGCATCGCATTTGCGGCAAGACGCAGAAGAAAATAATTTTCTTTTCCTTCTTTAATAATATTTTACAGCATAGACCCTCCGGATAAATTCCGGGGGGTTTATGCTTTTATAAAAGATGTCCTTGTATGTCCGCTTAAAGTGTGATATTATGTAAACTGAGATAAGTGAGATGAAGATCTCACTTGTCCGAAATAATTCAGGCGTTTTCCGCACATCTGCGGAGAGCGCTTTTGTTTTTCAGGAGGTGAAAATATGCAGGAAAAAGAAACAGTGACGGAGATAACAGAGCCCGAAGATGCAAACAACACGGAAGCTGAGACTTCCGGAAAGCTCTACACCAAAGAAGAGCTGGAACAGGCTATTGCAGCCGAGCGTGAGAGTTTTGCGGAAAAGCTTGCAGAAGCCGAAAAGCTTGCGTCTATGAGCGAGAGCGGCAGAGCTGATTATCGCCGTGAGCAGCTCGAACGTTCTATTGCCGAACGCGAGTCTGCCGTCGCAAGGAGAGAACTTGCCGCGGACGCTATGGAGAAGCTTGACGCTGCCGGACTTCCGAAACAGCTTGCGGCTTGTCTCGACTATTCCGGCAGGGAGGAATGTGAGAAAAGTCTCGAAAATGTGAGCAGGGCTTTTCAGGAATCCCTTACAGCTGCTGTAAATCAGCGTATGCGCGGAATACCGCCCAAACTGTCCTACGGCGGAGCAAAGGACGCTTTTCTCGACGGGCTGGGGATCTACGGGCCGAAAATCTGAAAAAAGATCACACACATATCAAAAGACAATGAAAAAAGGAGAAATTTATTATGGCAACAAATCTTGCAGTAAAGTACGCATCACAGGTAGATGAGGTCATCAGAAGAGGCCTTCTTTCAACAGCCGGCACCAACAACGATGTTGAGTTCGGAAATGCTCAGACCGTAAAGGTGTATTCGCTCGATACCGCGCCCCTCAACGACTATGATCCTACAGCCGGAATGAGCAGATACGGCGATCCTGTGGAGCTTGAGGACACCGTGCAGGAAATGAAGATGACACAGCAGAAGTCCTTCACCTTCACTATCGACAAGACCTATGAGGCGGATTCTCCCGACGGAGTGAGAAATGCAGGAAAGGCTCTTCAGAGACAGATCGAGCAGGTGATAATACCGGCTATCGACACTTACCGCTTCTCAGTCCTTGCAGATAAAGCGGGCAACAAGATCTACAAGGAACTTACCGCTCAGAACGCATACGCGACATTCGTTGAAGCAAACACCGCTATCACGGACGAGGAATTTCCGGTAGAGGGTCGTGTGGCATTCTGCTCCAACGCTTTCATAGAACTGCTCAAGAAGGACGGCGGTTTCACTAAGGCTACCGAGCTTGCTCAGGACAGGATAGTGTTCAAGGGAATGGTCGGTGACTGTGACGGTGTGGCAATAATTGCTGTTCCGAAGCGCAGACTTCCCGAAGATGTGGCATTCATCATAACTCACCCGATGTGTGCGCCTGCACCTGTGAAGCTCCAGGAATACAAGATCCACAAGGATCCTCCCGGTATCGCTGGAACTCTCGTTGAAGGTCTTCTCTATCACGATATCTTCGTATTCGACAAGAAAAAGAAGGCTGTAGCAGTTTGCTTCGACGGTGAGGAACCCGATACTGAAGAAGAAACAGAAGATCAGACCGACAACGGCTGATCCTGACAGATACAGGGAGTAAATATGAATAATACAGAAGCAATGAGAATATTGCTCCCGTCCGATGATAAAACATCGGACTTCAGGCTCGGGCTTCTGCTTGAACAGGCTGAAAATACGCTGCTCGACTATATCGGCAGGGACACTCTTCCGAAGAGACTTAATGATATGGTAGTGCAGCTTGCGGTGATAATGTTCAACAGGCTCGGCAATGAGGGAGAGGAAAAACGTGAGGAGGGCGGCATCTCGGTGTCGTTCTCCTCTCTTATAACCGAAGATATGAAGCAAAGGCTGAAAAATTATCCGAGAAAGGTGGGTGCCGTAAATGCAGCTGACTCAGAGAATGACTAAAAAAGTGAACATTTTTTCTCCGTCAGTGCAGAGCAGCGGCTATGTCGGGAAGAAAACTGTCCCGATACCTGTAGGATTTGTCTATGCGGAAGTATTCCCCGAAAAATCCTCGCAGTCGGAAGAACGCAGCGGTCGCCGCACACGCCTGGGCGCAACTCTCATAATGCGCCGTGACGCGGGTGTGAAATGCGGTGATCTTGCAGGTGTGTTCGGCGAACAGCCGGACAGCAGGATCTGCGAAGTCTCGGTATTTCCGGGGCATATTTCCGTCAGGACGGAGGAAATATGAAGTACTACACAGATGTGATAAATGCGGCAGTTAAGGAGCTTGGTAAGATCGCGCTCGAAGATGCGAAGAAGAACTGTCCGGTAAGAACCGGACGTCTTAAACGAAGCATAAAGCTGCATGAGAACTTTGACCGGGTGACAGGAATATACAGGGAGACTGTCGGAACAAAGGTAAGATATGCAAAGGTAGTGGAGTTCGGCAGAGGCAGGAGAAAGCCGAGACACTTTCTCGGAGGTGCGGTCGAAAAGGCGCGTTCGCAGGCTCCGGTCGTATTTTCGATATTTTTCAGGGGGAGCGGATATGGTTGATATAAAGCCTGAGATAGCTGAAATGCTGAGTGAGCTTGCAGATGTTGAACTGTCATTTCCGGACGTTCCGGAAAATGTACCGCTCATCGCTTTGACCGAAACAGGAAATTCTGCATCGGTGGTACTGAGCGGAAAGGACAGGTACAGCGTCATTACGCTTCAGCTCGACATTTACGCGCAGACACCCGAAGAAGCGGAGAGGATCGCGGTTTCTGCAAACGGGATACTTACGCAGAAGGGCATAAAGCGAAGCTTTTCGCAGCTGCTGACGGACGAGAAATTTCCGCGCGTCTGCATGAGGTTCCGCTTCGGGATAGACGAGGAGACCGGATTCACGGTCTCGATATGAATTGCCGGACGCGAAAGCGTCCGGAATATCTGTAAGGAGGAATAAAAATGGAACTTCTTTCATCGGGAACTGCCTATTATCTCAACGGGCAGAACCTGTACGGTCTTAAATCCACTCCGGAGCTCGGAGGGACAAAGGAGAAAAAGGAGGTAACAAATCTGCTTGATACGGCGCATCGCTATATTGCGGGACTGTATAAGTATGACGACCTTACCTTTGATTTCTATTACAACAGCAGCACGGCAAATCCGAATGTGTCCGCAGCGCAGACTGCTGCGGCTTTCAGGGCAGCAAGAGCGGTAGAACTTTCGGGAGCGTCCGTTCAGCAGAAAGTGGAGTTTCCGGACGGGACTTACTTTACATGGAGCGGTCAGGTAGCGACCAAAATAAAGAAAATGGACGCTGACGGGGTCATGGAATTCAGCATAATCTCTATTCCCAATACTCCGCTCGTTTACAGCACCGACAGCTGAGAGACGTGTGATAATTTAAAGATTAGTTATTCAGATAAATCGGGATTTGCGGCGGACGCGCGACACTTTGCTATTTGTGGGGCTCCGCCCCACACCCCTTTGAACC
>CAMOKN010000061.1 GCA_946617595.1 uncultured Clostridia bacterium | reverse complement strand
AAGGCTATACCGCACAAAGATTGTACGTGAATTGCGCCGTCAGACTTTTCGTCAGATTGTACAGAAATGACGCAGGCTTGCTGGCGCAAGTCAAGGAATTTCTGTGCAAGATGACGGAAAGGATGCAAGCAAGTCACGTGCAAAGGCGTTAGCCGTGCTTTGTGCGGTATTGCCTTAAAAAAACCGTAAGTTACACAGATCCGACAAATGCGGTACGGCTGTATCGGCTGAACTTTCACTTGACAATCCCACAGAAAAAGACTATAATATAGTTATCCGGCGCTAACTCATTGCCGGACAGAACAGGAGAATTGAAATGAAGCATATTTTTACAGTTGAAAACGACGGTTTTGTCGGTGCATATTACGGGGGTCCCGCAGACAGCAAAAAAGCTATGATAATAATGCTCGGGGATTCATCAACAGACCGCATGGCAGCCTGCGGAGCAAAATGGTTCATCAAAAACGGGTGCCATGCCCTCGCTATGTCTTCGGACAAAAAGGACTACGGACATCATAATTATCCTCTTGAACGTTTCGGAAAGGCAATTGAGTTTCTTAAAAGCAGAGGGATAGAAAAGATCGGGATAGGCGGAGCTTCTACCACAGGAATGCTCGCTCTTGTTGCAGCATCATACTATCCGGAGATCACACTGACGATAGCTATGTCACCTTCAGATTTTATAATGGAGGGATTTTACCGCGACGGAAAGGACGGAGCCGTGGAGCGTCCCGGAGACAACGAATCATCGGTGAGTTGGCAGGGCAAGCCTCTGCCGTACCTCCCGTACGCATACCGGCACCCCGAATACTGGGAGATGCTCATTAAAGAAGCTAAAGAAGGCGGAGATAAGGTGGCCGCAAGAAAGATGTTCGATGAATCAGAGCGAAGGCACCCGGTTCAGGAGGAGGAAAAGATAAAAGTCGAGAATATACACGGAAAGATCGTCTTTGTCGGCGCGGAGGACGACGTGCTGTGGGACACCTGCAAGTACATACGGCGCATGGAAGAAAGACTGTCACAGAAGCCGCATGACAGCAGTTTTGAATCACTGCTGTATGAGCATGGAACTCATTTTGTATTCCCACAGTCTATGCTGAAAAAGATGCTTCCGATCTCTTCGGGATCGCTGGTGAAATTCATGTTCAGAGCAGGCCGTGAATATCCCGAGCAATGCCTTGAGACACGAAAAGACATCGACAGAAAACTCACTCAGATACTGCGCGAATGGTGATAAAATTCCTCCTATGGCGGTTTCAGATGCTATAGGAGGTCTTTTTGTCACTGTATGTTTTTATGAAATATCCATATTGCATATTACCGGGACAACGGGAGTTGTTTTTTCCGGAAATATCTGTTTCCTGCTATTTCGAGAATGTGCTGAAGCGCTGCATAAATTGCTGAACACGCTCAGAGGCATCTTCTCCGAACAGGTGATCCGGAGTTCCTTCATCAGCAACGCTCCCGCTCTCCATGAATATGACCTTGTCGGCAACATCATGCGCAAATGCCATTTCATGAGTTACGATAACCATTGTCATACCGACTGCGGCAAGCTTGCGGATAACATTCAGTATCTCTCCGGTAAGTTCAGGGTCGAGGGCAGACGTAGGTTCATCGAAAAAAAGGATCTCCGGATCCAGCGCAAGTGCTCTTGCAATTGACACGCGCTGCTGCTGACCGCCCGAAAGCTCACACGGATATGACGAAGCCTTTGATTCAAGCCCCATTTTTTCAAGCAGGCGCAAAGCATTCTCCCGTGCTTCCTGCTTTTTTCTTTTCAGCACACAGACCTGCGCTTCGGTAATATTATGAAGCACTGTCATGTGAGGAAATAGATTGAAATTCTGGAAAACAAATCCCATACGCTGCCGTATGCTGCGAAGAGTCGCGGCATCGGAATATACCGCTCTGCCTCTTTCATCTGTCCTCATCATTGTTTCGCCGCAAATGGTCACATAACCGCTGTCGGCTTTTTCAAGCCTGTTTATACACCGCAGGAGCGTTGACTTACCGCTTCCCGAAGGACCGATAACGGCAACGATCTCACCATTGTCAACAGTAAGATCCACGCCTTTCAGGACTTCGACCTTGCCGTAGCTTTTTCTGAGATCTCTGACTTCGAGCATCAACTCACCTCCTTATTTGTAATAGTTCAGCTTCTTTTCTATGAAGCCGAACAGCAGGGTGAGTATCATCGCAAACGCGAAATAGAACAGACCTGCCATGAACAGCGGAAGCAGGGACGCATACGTAGGCACCTGCTTTTTGGCAATGTACATTATCTCCATATAAGGGATCGCAGATGCGAGCGATGTATCCTTGATAAGTGTTATGATCTCATTTGAGCAGGCAGGAACGACTCTTTTTATTACCTGCGGAAGTATTATCCTGAAAAAAGTCTGTACCCTGCCGAACCCGAGAGCGTCTGCCGCCTCATACTGTCCTTTCGGGATCGCTTCAATGCCCCCGCGGAATATTTCCGCGAAATATGCGGCGTAATTCAGGACGAAAGCTATCAGCATCATATTAAATGTATAGCTCTCGCTTCGTATATCTATGCCGCCCAGCAGATCACGCAGGAAAGCCGGGCATATATCGCTTTTCACAATATACGGTACAGAATACTGCGCAACTATGAGCTGAAGCAGGAGCGGAGTGCCGCGCATTATGAGGATATAGAGATTTGTGAGCCATGAAATAGGCTTTATCCTGCACATCTTGAGCATTGCGACTACCATGCCGAGAGGTATCGAAAAGATCAGCGTGTACGCAAATATCTTCATTGTCGGCACCGCGTATTGCAGCATAAGCGTAAAAAGCGTGCCTATTTGTTCACTTGTCATTTTGCCTGTCTTCCGCCTTTATTCTACTGTTGTAACATCGCTCCCGAACCACTTTTCAGAGATCTTTGCAAGCGTACCGTCCGCTTTCATGGCACTGAGAGTTTCCTGCACCTTGTCGCGAAGCGCCTGATCGGATTTTCTGAAACCTATCGCGTATTCTTCTTGTTCAAGGTTTCCGGGAAGCACGACATAATCCTTATTATTCTTTGAAATGATATAATAAGCTACTACAGAATCAAGGAAAACAGCGTCGGAGAATCCAAGCTCCATCTGGCTGAGCAGTGTAACATTGTCCTCAAGAGGAGTTACGCTTATGTTCTTGTAAAGTTCGGACGCTTCAAGTATTTCCTGTGCGGAAGATCCGGTCTGCACGCCTATCGTCTTTCCGTTAAGATCGTCCATGGATTTGATACTGCTGTTTCCGGGAACAACAAATACCATCTCATTTCTCATATACGGTTCTGAAAGATTCATGGCTTCGGCTCTTGAAGCGTTTATTGACATGCCGTTCCAGATACAGTCAATCCTGTTAAGATTCAGTTCTTCGACTTTATTGTTCCAGTCTATCGGCTGTTTTACGAGTGTAACGCCGATCCTTTTGCAGACTTCCTCAGCCATATCAATGTCGAATCCCACTATAGGGAACCTCTAAAAACCCATTTGAGAGAAAAAGAACTGCTTGCACCAACTGCTTCGTCAAGTCTCCTCACCTTGCGTCAGCAAGCTTTCGGAGCCTTTCCTTGCATTTGGCGCAATCATCTCATTT
>CAMOKN010000060.1 GCA_946617595.1 uncultured Clostridia bacterium | reverse complement strand
TAATTCATAACTACCCCAAAATAAGGCATTGTTCTGATTAATCTCTCCTTACAAACAAAATAACCCGTTCATATAGCCAAACGATGAAGAAAGTGGTATAATTAAAGTGCAAAGAAAAGAACGATAGTCAGAGGCAAGGCGAAAGCTCCCACAGAGTACGGTGCAAAGCTTGATCTGTGCATCACCTTTTTCCGCCTGTCTCACGCAATATTGCCTATACGGTGTGTTTATTATCAAAAAAATTGATACAAAATGACGATTGAAAATACTGCTTAATTGTGATAGAATATAAAGCGAAGTTAGTTAAAGCTAACCTATGGCAAATAATAAAGGAGAACGGAAATGAGCGAAGAAGAGAGAAAATTTCTTGAAGTAAAGAATCTGAAAAAGAGCTTCGGCAGCGGCGATACAAAGCAGGACGTTCTGCGCGGAATTGATTTCACGGTCGCAAAAGGGGAATTCTGCGTGCTGCTCGGGCCCTCCGGATCGGGTAAATCCACCCTGCTGAACATTCTCGGAGGTATCGACAGCGCCGATGAGGGAGACATATACATAAACGGCGACAGGCTCAGCAGAATGGACGAGAAAGGACTTACGCAGTACCGGAGGAAGCACCTCGGATATGTGTTCCAGTCCTACAACCTTATACCAAATCTCAACGTCAAGGAGAACATCGAAACAGGCGCATACCTGTCCGACAAGCCTCTCGATATTGACGAGCTGTTAAAGATACTCGGACTTTACGAGCATCGCCACAAGCTGCCGAACCAGCTCTCCGGCGGTCAGCAGCAGAGAGTTTCGATCGGCAGAGCGATAGTAAAGAATCCGGACATACTGCTCTGCGACGAGCCTACCGGCGCGCTTGATTACACGACATCGAAAGAGATACTCCGCCTTATCGAAGATGTCAACGCAAAGTACGGCAACACTGTCATCATGGTAACGCACAACGAAGCCATAAAGCTCATGGCAGATCACGTTATAAAGCTTCGCGACGGAAAGATAAGGCACGATGATATTAACACGCAGAAAATAACAGCCGACGAGCTTGAATGGTAAGGAGGCTGTCTGATATGCAGAACAATACCGTACACTTCGGGAAAAGACCCCGGAACCCGCTCGGCAGGCGGGTATGGAAAGACCTGCTCAGCGATTGGAAACGCTATCTGATGATATTCATTATGCTCGTGGTGACGATAGGCTTCGTGTCGGGAATGTATGTTGCCAACAACAGTATGATGACCACGCTCACCGACAATGTGGAAAAGCTGCATCAGGAGAGCGGGCATTTCGAGCTTTCCCGAAAGGCTGACAGCGATCTTATCCCGGCACTTGAGACCGGTGAGAAAGCCGATGTTGTAAGCGTATTCCGCGAACGCGCTTATGAAGAAGCCGAAGAAAAGGTAACCGAAGCCGTGAATGAAGCCGTTGAGGAAAATGTGCGCGAACAGGTCAGGACTGTGATAACGGAACAGGCAACTGCCGCAGTGGAACAACAGCTTGCGGGATATGCGGAAATGGGCATGGCAGTTTCCGACGAACAGCGGCAGAATGCAATAGACGAGGCAATTGATACAGCAATGTCCGAAAACTATGACAAGGCTGTTGAAGAAGCGCTCGAAGCGGCGTATGAGTCCGACGATTATAAGACTGCGTTTTCCGACGCGATGAAGGAAGCAAAGAAAGAGATCGACAAGGAGATCAGCGAAAAGTATGATGATCTTGCCGAGCGCTACGAGCTTAACAAGGATTTCACTCCGGTTCCGGTGAAGATATATGAGCTGTTTTACAAGGAGCAGTCCGAGCTGATACCCGCGGACGGTTCGTACAGCGGAAATATACGCGTTTTCAATGAGCGCACGGATATAGATATGTATGATATTCTCGAAGGACGCAAGCCGGAAAACGAGGACGAGATCATCATTGACCGTATGCACGCCGACAATGTGAAACTCAAAGTCGGTGACAGGATAAAAGCCGGAAACGCGGAATTCACGATCACCGGTCTTGCGGCATTTGTGGATTATTCTACGCTTTATGAAAAGAACACCGACACGATGTTCGACGCTCTGACCTTCAATGTCGCAATGGTAACGGAAGCGGGATTTGAAAGGCTTTCCGCGCCGCTTCACGCGAATTACGCATTTGAGTATAAGAACAAGCCTGCCGATGTTATTGAAGAAAAAGTTCTTTCGGACAACTTCCTGAAAGTGCTTATCACGCAGACCGCTGTGACCGAAAATGAAACTGAAATAAAGGATTATGTTCCCGCCTACGCGAACCACGCGATAACGTTTGCGCCCAATGATATGGGCAGCGACGAGGCTATGGGCGGAGTACTGCTGTATATACTTGTGGCGGTGCTGGCGTTCATCTTCGCAGTCACGGCTACTGCAAAGCTCGAAAAGGAAGCGTCTGTCATAGGTACGCTGCGTGCATCGGGCTACACAAAAGGTGAGCTGGTGCGGTACTATATGAGCGGACCGCTGCTTGTGGTGATCTTCGCTTCGATAGTCGGGAATGTCCTCGGCTACACGTTATTCAAGAACGTTGTTACCGCTATGTACTATAACAGCTACAGCCTGCCGACATACGAAACTCTGTGGACTCCCGACGCATTCGTGAGAACAACGGTCGTCCCGATAATCCTGATGCTCGTTATCAACTTCATTGTCATAATCAGAATGTTAAGGCTGTCCCCGCTGAGATTCCTGCGGCACGATCTGAAAAAGACAAAGCGCAAAAAAGCCGTAAGACTGCCGAAATGGAAGTTCTTTGCGCGGTTCCGTATGCGGGTGTTCTTACAGAATATCCCGAACTACATCATGGTATTCGTCGGTGTATGCTTTGTGATGCTGCTGCTTTCTATGGCTGTGGGAATGCCCGAAACTCTGAAATACTATCAGGGCAGCATGACGGATATGATGTTTGCGGACGAACAGGTCATACTTCTCACAACAGAGGACGAGGACGGGAACCCGATAGAAACATCGACCGAGGGCGCTGAACGGTTCTCTATGGAATCTCTGATAAGAAGATCGGATACCCTCGATGAGGAAATCTCGATATATGGAATCGTTGACGGCAGCAATTACATAAAGATTGACAGCAATACCGACGGAGTATATATCTCCGATGCGTTTGCAAAAAAATACAGCATTGCAAAGGGCGACACCATAACTCTTTCCGCAAAGTACGAGAATAAGGAGTACAAGTGGAAGGTCTATGACATTTACGACTATTCCGCATCGCTGGCAGTGTTTATGCCGAACGATATGTTCAATACCGAGTTCGGACGCAAGAACGGCGAATTCAGCGGATTTATGTCGGACGCGCATATCGACGATATC
>CAMOKN010000059.1 GCA_946617595.1 uncultured Clostridia bacterium | reverse complement strand
GGGGAGGTGTCGAGCTTGCGAGACAGAGGGGCTGACCGACAGACCAGCAAGCCTTCGGAGCCTTTCCTCGTCTTCGACACGGCTGCCACATTTTCTCTTTTCAAAGCGGGTTTTAGAGGTACCCATAAATCCGTTTTGCCGTTCAGCCGACGGCAGGGCTCATACTCGATAAGATACTTCCGGACTGGTCGATCTTCAGAGTCTCATAATCTATGGTGTAATGATATTTCTCCAGCCATTCGCTGTAGGCGGTATTCTGCGCGGCAGTCTCGGCATTGCTGTCAAGCGCGCTGCGAAGGTATTCCCTTATTTCTTCGGTGTCTTCTTCCTTTACCGAAGCTTCTTCCGAATACTTTACGAAATACACTCCGTTTTCTGTAACGACTGCCTGACTGACATCTCCGGCATCTGCGAGACTGTAGAGCGCTTCAACATACGCGGCAGGGAAGGTCACGGAATTTTTTAACACTACATATTTTCCGGATTCTTCACTGTCGTATTCCGAACGCAGCTCCGAAAAATCCGCACCCTCGGAGAGCCGTCCGGATATTTCACCGGCTTTCTGTGATATCTCGTCTGTGTATGCCTTTTCAATAAGCTCCGTTATTTTTGCGGTATCTCCCTGCTCCTTCGCTTCATGGATCGAACGGATATCTTCATTTGAGAAGGGAAGGAGTATATGTTCAGAAACCCGTGTATTATCGGGAATATACACCATTGAGTAAGACGGGAGCGATTCGTATGTCGCAGGATCAGTCTCCGCGCACTGTCTGGCTTCTTCAATGAGAGAAGCATACATCTCATCGACATCTTTGTCGGTAACGACCGCGTCCTTTACGATCTCGGCAATGACGAGTTCTTCAAGATAGCGGTTCTGTTCCCATTTGTGGAATATATCTTCTGTCAGTCCGCATTTCTGCAAAATTGCCGTCAGCACCTCGTCGCACATCGCTGTGATCTCTTCTTCTGCCGCACCGTCACCGAGAGTTGTGCTGACAGTTGTGTAGAAATTCGATGACCAGTCGCTTCTTACCTGTTCAGCCGAATCGTCGATCTCTTTTCGCTGTGCATCTGTAAGAGTGTCGGCGGTGATGCCGTACTCGTTCTTTCCCACGTACAGATACTGGCGTTCAAAGGTCAGGTAGGTGATGATATTGTCGCGGTAGCTCTCGCAGGCGGACTTGTTATCCTCTGACATATCATCGTCGATCTGATATGAAACGAGATAGTACATATACTCGCTGAAGAACTCATCGAAGGTTATATCGAAGAAATCGCTGTCCTCCGAACCTTCGATATATGCAACGACCTTATTCCGGTCGATGCCGTTCCACGCGGTGAAACTATCTGAATCTCCGGAGAAATATTTGTCAGCAATTTCCATAGCTTCGGGACTTATTACGGGTCTGTCTGAGGATTTGGTATTGCCTGAAGCTGTGTTGTTTCCGCACGCCGATGCTGCAAAAACTGTCATGAGCATTGCAGTAAAGACTGCGGCTGTCTTTTTTCTCATTATTGATCTCCTTTCTTTTGTCTTTCTCTTTTTTTGCACATGATATCTCATGCTGTTCGTACACTGAATAATAGTATAACATAATTCTGATCAAAAAGCAAAATATTTTAAAAATTTTTTTGAATTTTTTAAAAAAAGTAATGATTTTTTCCTCATAATGTGCTATAATAAATAATAAAGTGAAATATTATGCACTTTTTCTGCTATCATACATAAAGGAGAATATATATATGTCCGGCAAATTCAGAATATTAAGGAACAGTCTTGCAGTGACGCTTGCTGCATTGTGCGCTGTCACATTTTCCGGCTGTAACGGTTCAGATGAAGAAGATGAAGAGATCCCGATGAAGACGGTCGAAGTGACCGACGCGGACGGAAATGTAGTTACAAATGAAAAGGGCGAACCTGAGCTTACAGAAGTTCCGCTTGACACCGTTGTTGCAACTGATGAGAACGGTGAACCGAAGACCGACGAGAGCGGAAATACTATCTACGAGTATGAGGAGCTTCCCGAAGAAGAAAAGACTGTCTATAAAGTAGGATTCGTTTACGGCGGTTTTGTTGAGGACGGAGCGACCATTAAGTGCTTTGAGAATGCACGCGGTCAGATAGAGAAAGTCCTCGGTCTTGAAACTTGCTATATGGAGAATGTGCTGGTATCGGAGTTCCCCGAAGCGGTGAATGTGCTGAAAGATGACGGGTGCAACATAATAATCGCGTGCAGTCCGAAATACGCAAACGCTGTGGATAAAGAAGCGCGTGCGGCAGCAGGAACTTACTTCCTTAGCTTCGGCGGAAGCAAGACAGGAGCCTATGAATCAAGCTTCGGCGGTGAGCTGTACCAGACCGCGGCAGTATGCGGTATCGCGGCTGCACACAATACAGAGTCGAACGTTATCGGAGTTATCGCGGATCCCGGAGAATACAATGTATATGGCGTTGTGAACGGTTTTGTTCTCGGTGCTTCTGAGCTTTGGGGCGCACATACCGATGTCCGTGTGAACTGGGCGTGGTCAAACAACAAGACCGAGATCGAGGACGCTGTAAATGATCTGATAGCTCAGGGCTGTGATATAATAATGTCGTATATGGAATCCGACTATCCTGCGAGATATTGTCAGGGTAAGAATGTCAAGGTCATCGCAAACTGCTATGATCTGCCGGAGATACTCCCAGACCAGTATATTACGGGTTACTTCTTCAATTTCAGCACACATCTTGTAGATGAGGTGCGTTCGATCATAAATGATACCTTCAACCCGAGCGTGTATTCCGGTGATATTGCTGCCGGAATGGCTCGTCTCGTTGATTTCAGCACAACTGCAAAAGAAGGCACCGACGAGATTGGAAAGACGCTGTATGAATATATCAAAGCCGGCAAGGACAAGGTGTTTACCGGCGAAATAAAAAATACCAACGGCACTGTAATGGTGGAAAAGGGTCAGTCGATGACATTCAGCAATATTCTGAAGATCAACTGGTTAGTTCAGTGGGTACGAAAAACCGGAAGCTTCACTGAGATCATTGATAATCCCGTAGGCACCAACTACGAGATCAAGTCATGGGAAACAACAGCCGATCCTTTGCAGGATGCCGCATGAGAAGACACAAAAATCCCCG
This sequence comes from uncultured Clostridia bacterium, assembly GCA_946617595.1. Lineage (GTDB taxonomy): Bacteria > Bacillota > Clostridia > Oscillospirales > Ruminococcaceae > Ruminiclostridium_E. The sequence continues at coordinate 126 of CAMOKN010000059.1, read as the reverse complement.
GAGCGTATTTACGTTCCGGGGTTTAGTTTATCAAAAAATGCATTTGTATGAACTGTGAAGTGACTTTTCAAGTTCCGCGGAGCGGGATTCGCCTTTGCTACTTTCGGCGTTCCGAAAGTAGCGGGG
>CAMOKN010000058.1 GCA_946617595.1 uncultured Clostridia bacterium | reverse complement strand
GCAGCGCAAGTTACCGCCCGAAGCGTGCACGATGCACGCATATAAGCGGTAACGAAGATGCAGCGCAAAAGAGAAACCTTCAAAAGCCATGCGTCATTTTTGTACAATCTGACGAAAAGTCTGACGGCGCAATTCACGTAAAATCTTTGTGCGGTATAGCCTTTACTAATTCATTGATTTGTGATATAATGATATTATGCTGTGATGTACAATGCCCGTGTTTTGATCGACGTTATACGTTGCCGCAGACATACAGTGCATACATCGCTTCCTCAGTTGAGACTTTCATCTCAGGAGAAATAATATGAAAAATAATAAAATCTCATTCAAGGATATATTGAAAAAACAAAGCAAGAGCAGACTGATATCGTCATTTCTTTTCATTTTGTTTTTTTGCGCACTTATTGTTGTGTATAACATAATGCTGCTCAATTCAATAAGTGAGAATATAGTGAACAGAGGACAGTCAGCTGCCGAAAAATCCGCAGATGAGTTCGATGACTTTCTCTCCGATTGCTCAAACTCGCTGGCAATAGTTGAATATACCATAAATGATCTTATGGTCGGAGGTGCATCGGAAGAAGAGATACTTGACTTTATAATACAGCAGGACGCTTCACTGAATAACATGATAGATGCCGGTACAACAAAGCTTTATGCGCTGATCGGCGGCAGGATCTTTGACGGAAAACAGCGTGTTATACGCGACCCGGACTATGTGCCGTCAGAACGTCCGTGGTACACGAAAGCCATGGCTGATAAGGGTAACCTCGTGCTCGTTGATCCGTACAAGGACATTCATACGGGAAATATTCTGATGACAACGGCAAGAACAATGGCAGACGAAAAAAACATCGTAATGTTCGATGTCTCACTTGAACATATACAGAATGCCGTTGAGCAGCAGTCAGCAGACAACCTGAACCTGACAAAGTTCGTCCTCGACAGCAGCAAAAATGTTGTTGCCCACTCAGATGCCGGCGAACTCGGAAAGAACTATTCCGATGAAGAAGGCAGCATCGGTTCTGTCATTGTAAAGAATCTAAAAGGCGGCAATGAGCAGACTTTTGACTTTTCATTTGAGAATCACGGTTACAGCGCTTACATAATTCCCATAACAGGCGGCTGGTACAGTGTATCTCTGGTCGCTACTTCAGATCAGTATATGGCAATAAGGATACTGTTCCTCATAAGCGTCATCATATCGGTCATTACAATAGTATCTCTTTTGCTGATAACAATAAGATCGGGCATAAAGGATATAATAGCCAGCCGTATGAACGCACAGCTTTCGTCGGCAGCTGATATTTATATGTCCCTCAGCGATATCGACCTGATAGAAAGAACTATCATACAGATAAAGGACATCGACCCTGAATTCGTGAAAAACATTTCAGATGATATGTCTGATGTGCAAAGCACGTTCAACACACTGATGAAAGGTCTGCCGGAAAGCCAGACCAAACAGTCTGCGATAGAATTTGTTGATCTTTCGACACTTGATGATCGACTTGCGGAAACAAACACTATCTCCCTCGAATACCTGAGCTACGGAAACAAGTGGGTAAGAGGAAGATTTGTGGCATCTGTCCGCAGACCCGACGGAAAGCTTTCACACGTTCTTTGGATGCTTGAAGATATTGACGAGGAAAAGAGAATAAGAGACAAGCTTACCGAAAGGACAGAAAAGCTCACCTCCCAGCTCTCCTCCGCAGCGGATATCTACATCTCGCTGTGCGACCTCGATATAAGAGACAATTCAGTTACCGCTATCAAGAATGCAAATCCGGCGATCGCCAAAGCCGTAAATGCCTGCGACCACAATATGCAGGATATATTCTTCAGTATAATGGGCGGGCTTCCCGAAAGTCCGACAAAAAAGGCAGCTATAGATTTCTGCGATCTTTCGGATATAGACGAAAAGCTTGCCGGAACAAATACTATCACCGTAGAATACCTGAGCTATGGCAATATCTGGGTAAGAGGAAGATACGTCGTATCTGAACGCGACGCGGAAGGAAAGATCACACACGTCCTCTGGATGCTTGAAAACATAGATGCAGAAAAGAGATCGAGAGACAGACTTTCGGCAGTTGCAGAAAAGCTGCATAATCAGATGAGTTCTATTGCAAACATCTATATGTCGGCTTATGATTTTGACCTGACAAATGATACTTTCAGCGAAGTAAGAGCTTCAAACAGACAGGTAACCGGCATAATCGGCGAGAACCGCGAAAACGCTCAGCAGACACTGGTTGCAGTAATGAAGCAGATGACGGACGAAGCAGCTCTGCCCACAGTGCTTGAATTTGTTGATCTCACCACACTCAACGACCGTCTGAACGGTGTCAACACTATCTCGATAGAGTATATGAGCAAGGATAAGATGTGGCGCAGAGGACGCTTTATCGAGTCCGAACGCAGCAGTGACGGAAAGCTCAATCATGTTCTCTGGGTGGTCGAGGACATCGACAAGGAAAAGAAAGACCGCGAAAAGCTCATAGATATGTCTGAAAGAGCGGTTGCCGCAAACGAAGCCAAATCCGCTTTCCTGTCGAATATGTCCCATGAGATCAGAACACCGATAAACGCGGTCCTCGGAATGAATGAAATGGTGCTCAGAGAGAGCAACGATCCGTCGGTCATCTCATACTCAGAGAGCATAAGGACTGCCGGAACTACACTTCTCGGACTTATAAACGATATACTTGACTTCTCGAAGATAGAAGCCGGTAAAATGGAGATAATACCTGTTGATTATGACCTTGCGACAGTGCTCAGCGATCTTGTCAATATGATACAGACAAGGCTTGATGCAAAAGGACTCATGCTCATTACCGACTTTGACGGCAGTATGCCTCATCTGCTGCACGGTGACGAGGTGCGCATAAAGCAGATAATCACAAATATTCTGACAAACGCGGTAAAATATACTGAGACAGGAAGCGTCACATTCACTGTGACCTATGAAAAGGTCGAGGAAGAGCAGGACTGCATATTACTCAAAGTTGCAATAAAGGACACCGGTATCGGCATAAAACAGGAAGACATGGCGAAGCTTTTCTCGAAGTTTGAACGCATCGAAGAAGAACGCAACCGCACGATTGAGGGAACCGGACTCGGTATGTCGATTACACAGAGCCTTCTGTCGATGATGAACAGCAAACTTGAAGTCTCCAGCGTTTACGGCGAAGGCTCGACATTCGGATTCTCGCTGAAGCAGTATGTCAGAAAATGGGACGCTATGGGCGACTATAATGAGGCGCACAAGAGCTCGGTAGCTTCGCGCAGGAAGTACCACGAGAAATTCACGGCTCCGGACGCTCACATTCTCGTAGTAGATGATACCGTGATGAATCTTCTGGTATTCACAAGCCTTCTCAAAAGCACACAGGTAAGGATAGATACAGCTGAAAGCGGAGATGACGGTATCGCGCTCGCATCGAAGAACAAGTACGATATTATCTTTCTCGATCACATGATGCCACACAAGGACGGTATCGAGACACTGCACGAGATACAGGCGGCTGAAAACAATCCCAACCGCAATACTCCGATGATCTGCCTTACCGCAAATGCGATCTCCGGCGCAAGGGAAAAATATCTTGAAGCAGGTTTCAACGATTACCTCACCAAGCCGATAGAATCCGCCAGACTTGAGGAGATGATCTGCGAATATCTGCCAAAAGAAAAGATAAAAGCCTCGGCGGCAGTTGTCCAGCCTAAGGCTGCACCCAAAGCTGTGCTTCCCGATGCGATATTCAATTTCAGTGAACTTGACACGGTTGCTGGAATAATGAACGCAGGCTCCGAAGAGATGTATCTCGAACTTCTGAGATCATACTCGGATATGATGGGAAAATATATAGATGAAATGTCGGATTACTGGCTCGACGCTGATCTCCCGAATACAGCGATCAAACTCCACAGCCTTAAAGGCGCATCAAGAACTGTAGGTGCGGTATGGATAAGGCGTTATGCGCAGAAGCTTGAAACCGCCGCAGCCGAAGGCGATGCAGACACCGTGAACAAAGAAATGGAAGACTTCATGTTCAGATGCCGTACACTCGGTGCAGCATTGTCCGCAGCTCTTAACGGCGACAGAAAATAAGTTATTGCCGCTGCCGCCTGAGAGTTCGAGATGCCGCTGCCGCCTGAGAGTTCGAGATGCCGCTGCCGCCTGAGAGTTCGAGATGCCGCTGCCGCTTGAGAGTTCGAGATGCCGCTGTCGCTTGAGATTGGGGCGCTGCCCCAAACCCCGCTACTTTTCGTACGCGAAAAGTAGCAAAAGCGAATCCCGTTAAAACGGAACTTGAAAAGATACTTCAGGGTACCTCTAAAAACTGCTTTGAAAAGAGAAAATGAGATAGTTGCAACGAGAGCAAGGTGAGGAAACTTGACGCAGCTTTCAGTGCAAGTAGCTCTTTTTCTCTCAAATGGGTTTTTAGAGGTTCCTTTAATTGCTCTGTGCTTTTGCTTTGGTATGAAGTCCGCTCAGGTATCCGCCTTTGCTTTCTTTGCACTGCAACTTTGATGCGCCTCCTGAACAATTATGAAATCCGGAATAAGCAGCGGCTGGTCAGAGCCCCTGACTGAATAGTCCTTATCTCTCCGGTCACAATAGAGAATGTAAAAATATGTATAAAAAGTATTGACAACAGATACAATATATGCTATAATCAGATTTGCTGATATACAATATATTGTAATCCCGAAAGAAGGTCAATAATGAAGATCATCAAAAGAAACGGCTCTGAAGTGCCTTTCGATGTTGAAAAGATCGTAACCGCAGTTACAAAGGCAAACAACGCTGTAGATGAAAGCGTCCGTATGACGAACCTACAGATAAAGCGCATTTCCGAGAGCGTTGTTATATCATGTGAGGAACTCGGAAGATCACCGAGCGTTGAAGAAGTTCAGGATATGGTCGAGCATCAGATCATGGCTCATGGAGCGTTTGAAGCTGCAAAAGCTTATATAACCTACCGCTATACCCGCCAGCTCATACGCCAGTCCAATACTACCGATGATAAGATACTCTCGCTCATCGAGTGCAGCAATGAAGAGGCAAAACAGGAAAATTCCAACAAAAATCCTATCGTAAATTCCACTCAGAGGGATTATATGGCAGGAGAAGTTTCGCGTGATATCACAAACCGTCTGCTTCTGCCAAAGGATATAGTCGATGCACATAATGAAGGCATCATTCACTTCCACGATTCGGATTACTATGCACAGCATATGCATAACTGCGACCTCGTAAACCTCGAAGATATGCTGCAGAACGGGACCGTTATCACCGGAACACTTATAGAGCGTCCCCACAGCTTCTCCACCGCGTGCAATATCGCCACCCAGATAATCGCGCAGGTTGCTTCAAACCAGTACGGCGGTCAGTCGATCTCTCTCGCACACCTTGCACCGTTTGTACAGGTAAGCCGCGAAAAGCTCCGCGGAGATGTCCGGAAAGAAGCTGAAAAATTCGGAGTAGATCTTACTGATGATACAGTAAATAAAATGGCGGAGAGCAGACTGCGTGAAGAAATATGCCGCGGCGTGCAGACTATACAGTATCAGGTAGTTACACTGCTTACCACAAACGGACAGGCTCCGTTTGTCACCGTTTTCATGTATCTGAATGAAGCTGCAAATGAGCAGGAAAAGAGTGACCTTGCACTTATAATCGAGGAAGTCCTGAAACAGCGTATCAAGGGAGTAAAAAATGAACAGGGTGTATGGGTAACTCCCGCTTTCCCGAAGCTGATATACGTGCTTGAAGAGGATAATCTCAACGAAGGCGACAAGTATTTCTACCTGACAAAGCTTGCCGCAAAATGTACTGCCAAGAGAATGGTCCCCGATTACATCAGCGAGAAGAAAATGATCGAGCTCAAAGGCGATGTTTATGCCTGCATGGGGTGCAGATCGTTCCTCACCCCCGACAGGTTCACCGATGCCGGCATCGGTAATATTGCAAATGCAGGAAATTATGTTCCCGGAAAACACAAGTATTACGGAAGATTCAATCAGGGCGTCGTAACGCTGAATCTTCCGGATATCGCACTTTCGTCAGGCGGCAATAAAGAAAAGTTCTGGAAAATATTTGACGAGAGACTCGACCTCTGCTACAGAGCGCTTATGTGCCGCCACAAGAGACTGAAAGGAACCCTGTCGGACGTTGCGCCGATCTTATGGCAGTACGGCGCAATATCCCGTCTCGAAAAGGGTGAGCCCATCGACAAGCTCCTGTATAACGGATATTCTACGATCTCTCTCGGATTCGCCGGACTCTATGAGTGCGTAAAGTGTATGACAGGCAGATCACACACCGACCCCGAAGCAAAGCCGTTTGCTCTCTCGGTAATGCAGCACATGAATGATGCCTGCAAACGCTGGAAAGCCGAAACGAATATAGATTTCTCGCTCTACGGGACCCCTCTTGAATCCACAACATACAAGTTTGCAAAATGTCTCCAGCGCAGATTCGGCATAATAGAAGGCGTAACAGACAAGGGATATATAACGAACAGCTACCACGTTCATGTGACCGAAAAGATAGATGCCTTTACGAAGCTGAAATTTGAGGCAGAATTTCAGGCACTCTCCCCCGGCGGAGCTATAAGCTATGTTGAGGTCCCCGATATGCAGGACAACATCGAAGCCGTTCTTCAGGTAATGAGGTTTATTTATGACAATATCATCTACGCAGAACTGAATACCAAAAGCGATTACTGCGGAGTATGCGGCTGGGACGGCGAGATCTCCATTGTCGAGGAAGACGGAAAGCTTATCTGGAAATGCCCTAAATGCGGCAACACAGATCAGGATAAAATGAATGTCGCAAGACGCACCTGCGGATATATCGGCACCCAGTTCTGGAATCAGGGGCGTACACAGGAAATACGTGACAGAGTGCTGCATCTTTGAGTTTTTCTGCCTCCCGGGCCCCTCCTCACTCCTGAAAGGCGGAACGCTTCCCGGTTGAACTGAAAGAATATGGCTGATGATATAGGTTATTGAGAATACAATGTATTATGGTGAGATAAAAAATTATGATATCGCAAACGGACTCGGAGTCAGAGTATCACTTTTCGTGTCCGGCTGCACAAACCGCTGCGAAGGCTGCTTCCAGCCGCAGACATGGGATTTTTCTTTCGGGAAAGAATTTACCGTACAGACAGAGGATCAGATAATCGAAATGCTCGCGCCGTCATATATAAACGGACTCTCCGTTCTCGGCGGCGAACCCTTTGAACCGGAAAATCAAAAGGTGCTCCTCCCCTTTCTGAAAAAGGTAAAAAGCACTTTCCCCGAAAAAGATATATGGGTATATTCGGGATTCACATTTGAAGAGCTTACAACTGACGGAAGTTACTGCAAAACAGCACATACCGGCGATATGCTGAGTCTTGTTGATACTCTGATAGACGGAAGATTCGTACTCGCTCTGAAAGATATCTCCTTACAGTTCAGAGGCTCGTCAAATCAGAGGATACTTGATGTAAAGAGATCCCTTGAAACCGGAAAAGCCGTCTCACGAAAAATGGATAAGAGATAAAAGAAAGCCGCACTGAGCTGTATGCCCGTGCGGCTGTATTTTTAGGCTATACCGCACAAAGATTGTACGTGAATTGCGCCGTCAGACTTTTCGTCAGATTGTACAGAAATGACGCATGGCTTTTGAAGGTTTCTCTTTTGCGCTGCATCTTCGTTACCGCTTATATGCG
>CAMOKN010000057.1 GCA_946617595.1 uncultured Clostridia bacterium | reverse complement strand
CTCCTCGTCGGGCGAAGCAACTATCGTGCTGCTGAACTTGCGGATATAGTAGTATTTCGTGGATCTCTTAGCTTCTTTGCCGTAAACGTCGAGCGAAGCCTTGTACGGACGCCCGTAGCCGCCGCTCACCCATATCACAATGACATAAACGCCTTCGTAAAGCACCGGCTCCACAACAGGGTCGTAAAGCGGCTCAATACAGCGGCAGTATCCGACAAGTTCCTTCAAAATGCAGTCAATGCGGTTCTGCTCAATGCCTTTTATCGGGAATACCGGTGAGCCGTCCTTTTCTTCAACGCCGAGGACGATGTACCCGCCGCCGAGATTGTCTATGTCGTTTGCAAACGCGCAGATCGTGTGAATGACCGCGTTCGGGTTAAAGTCGCTCTTGAACTCTATGCGCGTGGATTCAACTACCCTGCTGTTTATCAGATCATCAATGTTTACCGGAATTGCCATAGCCATGCCCCCTCTCGATATTATTATACAGCTGCTCGATATTTTTGTCAAGCCGTTCGACGGAATTATGTCGAACATATCGACAAAAATTGATCTTATTTCGTCGAATAACGACAAGCCCCGCGCGGAAAGCATTATTACCGATCATGACACAAAAACGACCAGATAATCAAAAGTCGTTGAAATAAATACTCCGCTGTGATATAATGCAATCAATGAAGGTGAGGTGAGATAATGGACATAGAGATAAAACTTGACAGCGGTGTCACTGTTCCTAAGGTCATTATCATAACGGATAAAGTAGATAAAGAGATCGAGGAGCTTGTCGAGAAGATCTCAAAATACAAGCCCTCCGTGATATGCGGATTCAGAGATGACATAATGCGGATTCTCGAACCCTCCGAAATCTCAAGGATATACTCCGAGGGAAGAAAGATAGTTGCGGTAACGGACAACGGCGAGTATATCATAAGAAAGCGGCTGTTTGAAGTCGAGGAAACGATGGAACTTTCAAGGTTTGCCCGGATATCAAACTCGGAAATAATCAATCTCAGCAAAGTACAGCACTTTGACCTAAGTTTCAGGGGAACGATATGTGTTAAAATGAACGACGGCTCAGTAACTTATGTATCAAGGCGTTATGTTTCAAAAATAAAATCAATATTGGGGGTATGAACATTATGAAAAAAATCATTCAAAGGGGTATAATAGGTATTTTTGTGGGATTTGCCATAGGGCAGATCATAACCATTATCATTTCCCTGTCTTTGGGAACAGGCGAGTATGTCGCGTGTGCGCCGGAGTTTGTCACATTGGTGGGCAATGAAGCTACGGCTGTGGCGATACAGGCGCTTTTATGCGGGATAATGGGATTTGGCTTCGGCGGCGCATCGGCAATATGGGAAATGGACAACCTCAGCATTGCGGCGCAGACAGGTATATGCTTTCTTATATACGCAGTCTTTATGCTGCCGATAGCATACTTCACCTACTGGATGGAACATTCGGTCACAGGTTTCCTGAAATACTTCGGCATATTCGCTGCGATATTCGCAGCTATGTGGGCTGTGCAGTATTTTATCTGGAAAAAGAGGATAAAAGAGCTCAACGACAGACTGAAACAATAAGCAACAAACCCCGTCCGGATTATCCGAGCGGGGTCAATGCTTATTGGCAGTAAATTTCTATAGCAATGAAGAGCTGATTTGTCAATTGCTCTGTTCGAGTGCTTTTTCTATATCACTTAAACGCTTTTCGATAAGATATTCAGACATATCACGTTCTTCGTGGTAGCCTCTCTCGTTTGAATTATCCTGTCTTTCTCATTAAAACCAAAACCAAACATTTTATATATGTTATTCTTCTTTCTTATCCGCTAACCGCTTAACTACCCTGCTGTTTATCAGATCATCAATGTTTACCGGAATTGCCATAGCCATGCCCCCTCTCGATATTATTATACAACTGTTCGACGATTTTGTCAAGCCGCTCGACGCAATTTTGTCGAGCCGTTCGACAAAATTGAGACAGCTTTGTCGAATGACGACAAATCCCATTAGTTATAACATCAGAAAGTATCCGCGTTTACTTGACAACGCATCCTAATTCTGTTATAATAAACACATTAATGGAACCTCTAAGTATGTGCAAACTGAATCATTATGCTTGTTTTCGTTTACTGCTTGTTCAATGTCGGATCTGTATTGTTTTAGAGTATGGGTAGATTGAAGTCAGCATTTAGTTTTTCGGGAGGAAATATCTATGTCAACGATAAAACAGGAAGCGGAAAGGTGTTTGAAATGCAAAAAAGCCATGTGTTCGGCACACTGCCCTGCCGCAACGGATATTCCGCAGGTAGTTCAACTTTTTCTTGACGGAAAAATAAAAAAAGCGGGTGAGATACTTTTCTACAACAATCCGCTTTCCGCCGTCACTTCGATAATTTGTCCGCATGAAAGAAACTGCACAGGTCACTGTGTGCGTGGAATAAAGGGTGAACCTGTAATGTTTTACCGTATCGAGGAATTCGTTTCAAGATTTTATCTTGAAACACTCGATATTCCGGAAATAAAAAAGAACGGGATCAAAGTCGCCGTTGCCGGATCAGGTCCCGCAGGGATAACTATGTCCCTTCTACTGCTGCTTAACGGCTATGACGTTACGCTTTTTGAGGCAGAGGACAGCATCGGAGGCGTACTGAAATACGGTATCCCCCCGTTCAGACTTCCGAGAGAGATCTTGGATATGTATAAGGATATTATGCTTAAAATGGGCTTGCGCTTCCGACCGAACACAAGAATAGGTACCAACATAATGATAGAAGACCTTTTCCCGGACGGATATAAAGCGATATTTGTCGCAACAGGCACCGGCAGACCTAACAAATTAGGGCTTATAGGAGAAACGCTTGGACACGTTCACTTTGCGGTAGATTATCTGAAATCACCGGCAGCGTTCAAACTTGGGAACAGAGTTGCAGTCGTCGGTGCGGGCAATGTTGCTATCGATGCGGCACGAACTGCGATCAGGCGTTCGCATTCTCATGTTACGATACTTCATTTTATGGGTGAAGAAAACATGACGGCAAACCATGAAGAGGTTGAAATGGCGCAGCTCGAAGGAGTGGAATTTATCCACTTTGCGCAGGCTGTCCGTATAAAAGAGGACTCTGTCAGATGCGTTCGTGTGAATCGTATTGAGAATGCGGACGGCACCTTCAGCTTTGAAGAAGATTATTCAGACGTTTTCGATGTGCCGGCTGATTCCGTTATAATCGCCATCGGTCAGGGCCCCGGTGCGGATATGAAAGCCGCCGGTGTCAAGCTGACACAGAAAGGCCTTCTTGACGTAAATGAATATGGAGAAACCACACTCCCCGGAGTATTTGCCGCAGGAGACATTGTATCCGGTCCAAAAACGGTTATTGAAGCTGTCGCATTCACAAAAAAAGTATTCAGCAAAATGGATGAATACATGAAAAGCGAAACTCGTTAGGGTACAAGACCCACTAACCTGAACTTCCGGCGTTTTTCTCATTCAAACCTCAAACGGGAATATAGGGAACCTCTCAAATGGGTTTTAGAAGTTCCTTTTAATAATACGGCAAAGAATCTGAATATCAACTTTTTCCAAAATTGAAACAGTTCATCATATAAATCGAACCCCCTGCTAAGCAACTTGACATATGTCATGTATTATTGCGAATCAAAATACTATTATTAAAAAACGGCTCCCTTGAGATCACTCTGAAGGGAGCTGCGTTTATGTTTACTAACTATATACTTTGTAGCTTTATCCAATGACAGGTCTGGGGCTCAAGCACTGGCTAAAAATCGCCCTCAAACCCTAATGGTTAAGCGGTTTTAGTCAACTAAAGTCTGTATTAACAGATACGCAGGGTCGTTTTTTACCCCATTTTTTCGAGCTCGCAATCCCGCTCGTCAAGCATTTTTAAAGGGAGTTGTTGTTTACAGATATGTCGGGTGGCGGGCGTCTGTCTTAACAACGGCTGTTTCATATTCCCTGCAAACATTGATCATAAGCGGGTTTCTTCTTTTTATATTATAGCACATTTCCCGTAACTAATAAAGATATTTTTGAAAAAAGAATGAAAATGAAGTGCCAGATCACAAAAACATCACCAAATATCATAATATATGTACATTATGTGCATATATCCCGTTCCGCTGAGACGAATGAAACCATGAGAAATGCTATTTTACCGCAATTGCCATTCTTGGTGTTATACAACGACTCAATATTTTTGTCGAACGGTTCGACAAAATTCCATCGAGCCGTTCGACAAAACGAGCTTGTTTCGTCGGATAATTACAAACCCCACCCGGAAAGCATTATTACCGATCATGACACAAAATCGACCAAATAATCAAATCCTGTTGAAATAAACAGAGCGGTGTGATATAATGCAATCAATGAAGGTGAGGTGAGATAATGGAGATAGAGATAAAGCTTGACAGCTGTGTCACTGTTCCGAAGGTAGTCATCATAACGGATAAAGTCGATAAAGAGATCGAGGAGCTTGTCGAGAAGATCTCAAAATACAAACCAGCTGTGATATGCGGATTCAGAGATGAAATAATGCGGATACTCGAACCCGGTGAAATATCAAGGATATACTCCGAGGGAAGAAAGATAGTTGCGGTAACAGACGACGGCGAATACATCATCAGAAAACGGCTTTTTGAAATGGAAGAAACGCTGGAACTTTCAAGGTTTGCACGTATATCCAACTCCGAAATAATCAATCTCAGCAAAGTACAGCACTTTGACCTCAGTTTTAAGGGTACTATCTGTGTTAAAATGAATGACGGCTCGGTAACTTATGTATCAAGACGTTATGTTTCAAAAATAAAATCAATATTGGGAGTATAAGTGTTTGAAAATAAACTTTCAAACTTACACTTCAACGCTCCCGTCCAAAAGCGGGGACGGGTTTTGCTTATCAAAAACGCATTAAAGTGAAAGGAGCTGCACCCTGAAGGGTGCAGATAATAATTATGAAAAAAATCATTCAAAGAGGTATAATAGGTGTATTTGTGGGATTTGCAATAGGTCAGATCATAACCATTATCATTTCCCTGTCTTTGGGAACAGGCGAGTATGTCGCGTGTGCGCCGGAGTTTATCGCGCTGGTTGGCAATGAAGCTGCGGCTGTGGCGATACAGGCGCTTTTATGCGGAATTATGGGATTCGGATTCGGCGGTGCGTCGGCGATATGGGAAATGGACAACCTCAGTATAGCTGCACAGACAGGTATATGCTTCCTTATATACGCGGTCTTTATGCTGCCGATAGCATATTTCACCTACTGGATGGAACATTCGGTCGCCGGTTTCCTGACATACTTCGGTATATTCGCTGCGATATTTGCTGCTATGTGGGCAGTGCAATATTGTATCTGGAAAAAGAGGATCAAAGAGCTCAACGACAGGCTGAAACAATAAATGACCAATCCACGCCCGATTTTCAGACGGGGTAAATCCTGTCACAGACATCTGATAGCTGTACCTGCTTATTTTCTGTATGGTGCAAACAGGTCATTGAAATATCTGCATGAACATGGTATAATAGTTCACAGGAAACGGGGAAAGATCATGAGACTATTCATTGCAATCAAATTCAACGACGAAATAAAAAACGCGCTTCTGTCAATGCAGGAGCAGTTAAAGCGCGCCAATATCCGCGGCAACTACACAAAGCCTGAAAACCTGCATCTCACGCTCGCGTTCATCGGGGAGTACAGAGATCCCGACTATGTTACGGAAACCCTTGAACAAGTGAGATTCAAGCCGTTCGGGCTCAAACTTGACGGTGTAGGCAGCTTCGGTAAGCTGTGGTGGGCGGGATCGTCCGCGTCTGTCGAACTGCACAATACTGCCGCGCAGATACGGCATTTCCTTGCCGATGCTGATATCCCGTTTGACAGGAAGAAATTCTCGCCGCATATCACACTGATACGCGAGCCGAGCAAGCCTGCAATGCCCGCGATAGAAATCCCGGAAGCATCAATGACTGTGACTGAGATAGCGCTCATGCGTTCGGAGCGCGGAAGGAACGGTATGATATATACAGAGATCGGAACAATAAAAAGCATATAGGCAATACCTGCATTCTCCTATAAGCGGGTAAAATGCAGCTTTACGGCATAAAAAACAAGGCGCTGACTTCACAACGAAGTCGGCACCTTGTTTTATCTTCTGTTAAAAATTCCACTCTATCTGTATCTCACGAGTTCCGTCCGGCTCCTTCATGCCGATGTAAATATTGCTGACGAACTCATCTACTATCGTGTAATCGAGCTTTTCGACCGTGCAGAAACGGGAGATCTTTTCCTGAACATTTTCGGTTCTCTCAAGCTCGCCCTTCAGCTTGTCAAGATGCGACAGAAGCTTCTCTTTCTCTGCACCGCTCTTGTCTATATCTTCTCTGAACTTTGCTGCATGGAGTTCGTATTCCTCCTGCGTTATCCTGCCTTCGAGCTTGTCCTCATAGGCGCGGGATATAAATGTCTGTTTCTTTTCAATAATGCTATCTATGTTTTTTACAGCCTGTTTTGCGGCATTTATCTGATCTGTGAGCTTGTCGTTCAATACCAGCTTATCGGATTCGCAATACTCGCTGATATGCGCATTTATAGCTGCAACTATCTGTTCTTCAAGCTCAATACCGCTCATAGCGGAGCTGTTCGGGCAGTTGTCTGTCCCCTTCTTATATGCCGCACACCGTAGATTGTAGTACCTGCTGGTGTGCTTTTTATTATAATAAGTATTACGCTTCATTGGTCTGCCGCACAAGGCGCATTTCACCTTGCCTGACAGCGCTGGAATATCTCCGGTCACACAGCTTCCGCGTTGATTCTTGCCTTCAAGTTTTTCACGGACGGCTTCCCAGATCTCCGCATCAACAATAGCTTCATGTGCATTCAGAGTCCTGATCCACTCGTCCTTCGGCACCTTTAGCCTGTGATGATTCTTATAGCTTACAAAGTGAGTTCTCCCCTGTGCGAGAGTTCCCATATACACCTCATTATGGAGTATCGAAGCAACAGTCGAAAGCGTCCAGAGCCCGCTGTCGGGACTGCTGTCTGCATTTCTGTTTACATAATTGCTGTCATTCCTGTGCTTGTACTCTGTCGGATTCGGTATGCCGGCGCTGTTAAGTTCACCGACTATTTTCTTGTATCCATGTCCCGACAAATATCGCATATAGATGTCTTTTACCACGGGAGCAGTCTCCGGGTCGATTATCAGGTGGTGCTTGTCGGCAGGGTCTATCCGGTAACCGTAGGGAGCAAATGAGCCTGTGAACTGTCCGTTCTCGCGCTTGTGACGAAGTATTCTCCTTACATTCAGCGAAGTGTCCTCGCAGTACCACTCATTGTTGAGTCCGTTTATCTGGCGGGCGCGTTTGTTGTAAGCATCGTCTGTATCAGCATGATCGACAATGCTTACAAACCGCACACCCCACTCGATAAATTTGTTGTGTATGTACTCTTCAATAACCCCGAGATCGCGCGAAAAGCGGGACTGGGACTTGCACAAAACAACGTTCACATGTCCTTTTTCGCAGTCCTTGAGCATGCGTTGAAAATCCGGTCGGTCAAAGTCCGTACCGCTGTAATTCTCGTCACAGTACTCATCGTAAATGCTCCAGCCCCTTTCCCTGCAATATTCCCGCAGAAGAGAGCGCTGATTCTGGATACTTTCACTCTCATCTGAACGCAGTCTCTTGTTTCGATCCTCGTCAGACAGTCTGACATAAATCGCGGCGTTTATCATTTTCTCCCTCCTTCCCTTTCAATATAGATGGACATTACGCTGCCGTCTTCCGGTCGATGCAGCGCTGGACTGCTTTAGTGACCAGCCTGCGGCGCTCTTTCTTGTCCGATTCCTTATAAACGTTTACGGTCTTGTACTTTATCTTGTTTTTCATATCGGTACCTCCTGAATTCTTTTTTCAATAATATGATTTCCGGCTGCCTATTATGACGGGAGATCAACCTGTCGGCGGCACAATCTGACTTATCATGTTATTGCCCATAGCTTTATTCTCCTTTCTGTAAGCAGTGCTTACATTACTATAATATTTATTTATACTAACGAACTTTCGCGGGAATTGACACTTCACACAAGCCGTGATATAATGAATGTGTCAATATTGCTGCCACAAGAGCAGTTATCGCCGTAAAAACTATTATTACAGCGGACTCATTCATTACATTTATTTCATTCAGTGCCCATATCGTACACCGAGCGGCTGTCAGCCGCTTTTGCTTAGCTGCTCTATTCAATAAGACCTTAGTATTTTATTTAGTTTATCCATTGCCCTCATAACGATAGGATAGCGAACATATCCGCATTTTGAAGCAATCACATCGCCTCTTACCATACATGAGTACGTGGGCACTTCTCTCAGAAAACTCTTCATCTCGGAATCGGTATCAGAAATACCGAGCCTTCGACGTGTTTTTGCTTCATTTACCGGATTGAACACAATATTCGTCTTGCATTGATTGAGGCAGTGACATATGTTGGTTCCGTTCTGTGCCGTGAGATACTGTGACGCGAGGAAAAGCAGGATTCCCTTTTTTCTGCCCTGACGCAGGATTTCGTTAATTGCGCCCAATTGCCCCATGTCAAATTCCTGACACTCGTCGATTATAAGAATACAGGGGTTTGACAAAAACCTTTCCTTTTGTTTGTTGAATTCGCGGATGACCGTATCTTTCAACACGATGTCATCATCGATTTTTATGTATGTCACACGCCCGGGTTTGAAGCACTTACCCCAGTCAATTATCTTGTTTTGCGACGATATTTCCAGGATTTCTGCATCGTCAACCCGATTTCTCGGCAGACCGAGACACAGGAAAACGACCGATACTTTAGAAATAGATGCGTATCCGGCAAGCATGTAAAGGAGATATGATTTGCCGGAACCGCTGTCTCCTGATACGTAGACATGCCCGTTGACCGAGCCTTCAAGATCCGGGATTGTGTAATAGATTATGTTTTTACCGTTTTGCCCGATTGGAATCATGATTTCCGGCTTGGAATCAAGGAATTCATTGCGATCGAACCGAAGATTTCCAAGTCCGAAAAGCGCCGTCTGCGACAAAACGTACATATTAACCTGACCGCCCTGGACTGTTACCGGTATCTCGTATCGGCTTCCTGTGATGAGATATCCGCGCTCTTTCAGTTTTTTTGCCAGAATATTCACATTTCGATATCCAAGGCTTTCTGCGAGACCCAAAAACGCTTTTGCGGTGAATGCAATACGATCCCGGCTTATCCCGATTTTTGTGGTGTAGCGATCATCGTAAGACATCTCTGCAAGCGAAATTATGTCAGTAGATTTTTTCAGGAAGCTCACAACCCCTGCTGAGATGTCGCAGTCCGCTGAACATGCGCAGTCGAGCAAGTATTTTTCGAACTTTTTTGTCTCTTTTTCTGCATCCACCAGCGCTTTCCTGAACAAGGCCTCGGCAAGCGCTACCGCACGGGCAGCAAATCTGCGGCTGTCCTCCGGGAAATCTTTGAACCGGTCTTCTTCGTTCGGAAAAAGAAATGCATCCGACAATTCCCGGTTAACACCCATTTCCCGAACCGTTGTCGCAATTACGGAATCAACATCGGCTTCGCCGCCTTTCGATTCTTTGTATTCAAGGCTCACGAAACCCTCAAAGCCGAGAATCTCTGCGATCTCATTCTGCTTTTTTGCAAATGCTACCACGGTCTTATCGCTTCCGATCTCAAGAAGTTCTGCGAGGTGCGTTTGCAACATGTGAGGAGAGCTGCCTCCGAGGTTCACAACGTTAAGGCCCGGACGAAGTTCCTTAACCGTTTTTCCGGAAAGTTTCGTGAAATAAGTGCCTCCGGTTTCATCTGCGAAACTACGGGAGTCGGCAGCCGGAACCGGCGTTTCTAAAATATAGATAGCCGATATATCTTTTTCGCATAGATGATTTGATTGAGTTTCAAGAAATAGCGTCGCTTCTATTATAGCGCGATAACCGGAAGACATATCCTGCGACCCCGGAATTGCGCCGAAGGCAGTCTGCAAATCCGCTGCATATACTGCTTTCTTGCAGATAGAGTCCTCATCAGGAATATGCCAACCGCCTTCTGCATCAAGATATGCTCCTTCTGCTGTGACCGTACTTGTCGGCTTCATCCCGACCGCTGTCTCGAACAAAAACCGCTGAATCAGCGTACGTGAATCTTTCTGCTGAAACCTTATGCCGTGTTTTTCGAGCTCGATCGGGAAGCTTTTGGCCTGGATTTCGTCGAGTGAATAACATCTCTCGATCCGATCGCCGTCGGCACTTGTCAATTTCAGCTTTGCGATTGTTGCACCAATGCCGAAGCAGATTTCTTCGAACACTTCGATGACTGCAGCAGAGCCGTCTGTGTGTACTTTCGTGCGATCGTGAAGGTGTGTGTTGTTTTCCTGCCGCTGCTCCAAATCGACAAATCCTGACAGTACTGCCGACTGTCCTTGTGAGCTCGTCTGAATCTGCCACGTTTCGTACATCATCAAACCGTCAGCGGAAATGCGAATATCGCGCGGTCCCTCATATGTTGTTGTTATCCCTCCCGCGTATATGCTGACGGGGGTCATTGCGATTTTTGCGGAATCGCAGCGACCGAAAGACTGTGTTTCGCGAGCAGCAGTGTTCTCTGCCGATCTCGTTTCCATCGCTGTCCAGTTGCTTGTATTGCAGATCATTGTTGTTTCCTCCTTACTATTATAAGCGTCGGCTCAGACTCATTCCGCGCCCTCAGCTCTGTTATAATTCTAACACAGCCGGGAACAATTTTCCACGAACCGTTTCCCGAAGTCCACAAATAAAAAAATTTTAAAAAATCAGTAGGTGTTTACATGTTATACCAACCGGCATTAAAGCAAATCTTCAACGTATTTTTTCATGCCTATTCCGACATCCGAAAAACACAACAGGGTGCGTTCTCTGACCAATACAATATACCTGTCTGGAGGAAGCTGCTTAATGGCATAACGGATAGACAACTCACGAGGTCTGATGTTTCGAAGTATCTGTCCAACGGCATGCCGGATAGCCTTTGTTCGCAAATATGCCGGAAATCCGATTTATTATTGTGTAATATATCAAACTATTTCCGCAAAAACATACCGGGAGAATTCTACGAGTATATTTATAATGGTATACGGGATTGCATAGACGAACAATTCAATCCTTTCCTCAAAGGAAGCTGGAGTGCAGCGTGTAAGCATAAATACAAGAATGAAGAAGAGGGCTTTCTCGAAAAGATTATAACAGCTTTCAAACTCTGCTGCAAAGTATACGCTGACCGTACAGATTCGGCTCTATTAATTGAAAATTATCAAATCAAAAACAACGAAAAAATCATTGGCAGAGATAAAGAACTAAGACAGATGGAAACCTGCCTAACCAGTAGCGGGTATGTGGTTCTGTACGGTGAAGACGGTATGGGAAAAACAGAACTCGCAAAAAAATACCTTGCTCTCCACCGAAGCGAATATGATCTGATCATATACGTCGGATACCAGGGCTCTGTGAGCAAAACCGTAGATGCTGTGCAAATTGCCCCGGACGCAAAGAATGATCCTGATATCTCGTCAGATAATTTCAGAAAATATAAGATAGATATTATAAACAACTATGAGAAAACGATCGTTTTCGTTGATGACCTTACTGTAGAATCCTCTGGTGATTCTTTCAATATCGAGGATCATATCAGTGATTTTTCATGCAATTTTATTTTTGCTTCCTCGGTCGATCTTGACAAATCCGAGTGTGATAACAGGATCAAAATTGACAGGCTCGATAACGAATCGTTGTCCTCAATCATTTCAGAATGGGTAAGCACCGATGACCGTGATTTTATTTTACGCCGTGAAGATGAGATACTCGGAAAGCTTGGGTACAACACATTACAGATAAAACTCGCTCTGAGCATGATAAAAAATAGTGGAATACCTGTATCACAGTGGTTAAGCAGTCTGGACAATACCGGAAGCAGCATAGAAAAACTAATCGGTTTCAGCAAACTCCACCCGGTATGTCAACAGCTCCTCAAGATATTTTCTATGCTCCCTGCGGGTCTGCTTATAAGCGACAGCCTTGCAAGGAAACTGTTCGGCAACACGTTTCCATATATAAATGAGCTATGTGATCTGGGACTGATGTCAAAAGAAACCTATACCCCAAATGAAAGGTTCTATCATATCCATTCCATGATTGCTCCTCAAATAGCAAAACAGGAAATTATTGCTAAAAACTGTAAGGAAGTCATTACAGACATCGGAAATTATGCCAGAATGTGGGCAACTAACCGGGAGCGCGAATCATCGGTTATCCTAAAAAGCATTTGCGATAATTTGAAAGGAAGCTCCAATGAATGGACCGCTGCCCGCAGTTATATAATGGTATGGCTCAGCCTGCACGGCGAAAAAGAAACTGCTCAGAGCATCTTCAACTCGTCAAATGCAAAGAAAACGCTTGACCCGGACGTGTATCTTAAGATCGGGATCCCTGATGACCCTGAAAATACAAAGATAGTCAGCAAACGACTTAATGCAGACAGAAAAAAGAGGGAAAAGCTGAATAATCATAGAAAGAATACAGTCTCAGCCGCAAATGACCACACTAGCTGTGAGAATTTTTCAGACAGATCAGCAGACAATCCGGCAGATGTATTTGATCACGACAGATTTTCTTTGCCTGTGTATATGAATAATTTGTGGAACCTGTTGTCTGCAAGGGATTTCAAGACCTTTGATGTAACGATCAATACCGTAAAATATATACTTTACTCATATAAATCGACAGAAATTTTCAAAGCGGTTCCGCAGTATCTTCCTGACAAAACAGTCTGTGATTTTCTCATAGCTCAGACCAAATGTAACAGCTTTAACGATACCGATATCTTCAAAACGATAAAGGAACTTCTCGGAGAGAAAGCTGAGCCCGAAGAACTGTTCGGAAGCATGATCAATATGAGAAGCTTATTTTATGATGCGGTATTTATGATCATGCTTCAAGATTTTTACTGTTACGGAAACAATTCAGCCGTAACGGAACTGAGCCGGTTTATGGCAGATGTATACAACGATCTTACCGCAGATACTAAATTAATGTGGCTGACGGAATTTATTTATGCCGCATTTGAAGATATCGGAGATCTGATGAGAATTACGAATTTCCTAAATGAACACACCTCACAGCTCATCAAAAGCCCCGTTCTATCCGACTTTTATATCAATGCAGTTATTTGTAGATTTTTCTATGATTCGATCTATAATTATAATGCCTTCAAGCCCGGCAAAGATAATGCCATGGAACTGTACAAACACATTAATCAAAGTTTTATGAGAACTCTGAGAGATGTATTAACCAACACAGATTATCATCTTATGATCGTCCTGCTTTGTGAGAAGTATTCAAAAGTCCTGTTTTTATGGTCTTATCTCTTAAGTGATAATGCGGCCAAGGAAATATGCATAGACAGTTATTATAAAATATGGAAATACGCTGACAGTAATCTGCCCACTGTGAATAATGCACAAGCTTATTACCACGATCACTCATCATTCGATACTATTCTGAACACTTTACAGAAGGCATTAGAAACCATGCATGACTTTGTTACAAATATAACACACGATTAGTGACAGGTGAAATAGTTATACATTTTGCAAAAAAAATTTTTATTATGCTGTTTTCCCGGATTTTTTGAGCCTTTTTCATTTATTTTTTCGCAAATGTATAACTTTCAGAATTTTAATTGTTTCTTCACCCACGAATATTGCTTCTTCGTTTCCAGATAACACCTTTCACAAAACTTTCCGAACGCCTCCTGTTCCGCGATAGAATCATGAAGCTTCTTACCGTCCACAAAGCTTACCGTATTCAGAGCAAAATGGATATGAGGGTGTGATTTCTCGTCAGTATGCACACCAAAAACTATCTGATAACGACTGCTGTAATATGAGCAGGCATCTATCGCAAGCCTGTACAGCATGTCTCCTGTAAACAGATCCCTGGGTTCGGGAGAGAGGAGTATGTGTCTCACCAGCCTGCCCTCGTTTTTGCCAAAGTAATTTCTTACCATTGCAAACTCTTCCGCGGCATTATATACATTAAAAATATTCAGCCCGCCCACATATGTATTCGTGTGATATCCCTTCTCGAAAGACTTGTCTTTAAGAATGTATCTGATAAGCTTTTCTACATCATCGGCTGTATTATAAGCTTCCGGTATTATCTTTGATATAATCATATAGAAACCTCATTCCATTTTTATAGTTTTCTACCATACTGTCATTCCACATATCCTGTGGACTTTCTAACAAATTATATAAACCTGCAATAGTTGTTACTATCCTTGGAGACAGTGGACTTTTGCATAGTACTCTGCGGCGTACATACTCGCTGACAGATATGTTCTCTTTTCCTGCGAATTCCGCTATTGATCTATACTGTTCTTCGCTCACCCTTACGGGTATTATCTTCTCTTTTTTACTCATGAAGCAGTTCCCCTTTATATATAATAGTATACGTCGGGCAGTCTGTCATTGTCTGACAGCTGTAATCGACTTACTAACAGTCTCTGTTCAATAACCGATAGTCTGAGCAGGTATCGCCGAATGTATATCATTACATTATCGCAATACACTTATTATAAAGTTAATGAATATTATTTTTCTAATGTAAGAATGTGACAGTTGTTTAAAGCCGTCATCTAATAAAAAATAAAGGGCAGGAGTTTATCCCGCCCTTTAACATCTCCTGACTATCTCCGACATCTGCTCATTAACGATCTTGTAAAACGTGGTCTTTTTCATGCCAACGTTCCGCATGGTAGCAATAGCTGTCTGCTCACCTTCCAACCACTTGTTGCACTCGGCATAGAAGTTCTCCGGTATCTCTGTTTTCTTCCTGCCAAAGTGAATTCCTTTTGCAAGCGCGAGCTTGATTCCCTCGGCTTGTCTTGCCTTTATCTTCTGTCGCTCTTTCTCGGCAGTGTATGCAAGCAGCTCAAAGACAATGTTAGCTATCAGCGACTTTTCGAGATCACTTTTTTCAGCTGTATTCAAAATAGGCATATCAATTATCACGATATCCACACCCATTTTTTGCAACTCCTGCCATTCGACTTTGATTTGCTCGTAGTCTCTGCCAAGGCGGTCAAGCTCTTTGATAACAAGAATATCACCGGAGCGAAGAATATGGTCTTTAGAGTAAGATAGCCTTGTCTGTTGA
Source organism: uncultured Clostridia bacterium (assembly GCA_946617595.1). Lineage (GTDB taxonomy): Bacteria > Bacillota > Clostridia > Oscillospirales > Ruminococcaceae > Ruminiclostridium_E. The sequence continues at coordinate 583 of CAMOKN010000057.1, read as the reverse complement.
AGTCCTTGCCGGAGAATTTGTCGGTGATGATATCTCTTTCAGCGACTCCATAATTTCTCAATGCTTCAATCTGCCTATCAAGGTGTTGATCTGTCGTGGAAACTCTCGCATATCCGAACAGCCTTCCTCTCATAGTGTTCACCCCCTGTTCGTAAAAGTGTCAGCATTTGCGGACATAGCCGAAAAGTGCAAAAAGGTATTTTTCGGACGTCCGAATCGCTGTTTTTTCAGCGTTCGTCAAGGTACACTTTTTCGACTATGTCCGCATTTATTTCCGAACGTTAAAAATACAATCCCTCATATTCGAGCACATCAGCATAATTCATAAGCTCTTCCGGCTCGTAGAGAAGCTCCTCGATCTCATCAGCTGTAAAGCCGTTTTCATAGAGCAGATCAACATAACAAGGATCGACTCCGAAGCAGCCGGCGAACTCTTTTAGTTGCTCTATCTGAAAATCATCGTGAAGAGTGCGGAGCGGGAATGTATACAATCTTGCAATGTCGCTGTACGAATAAAACTCCGAGCGCTCAATATTTCCGTTTGCGTCTATTCGCAGGATATTTCCGAGCGTAGTTTTTATTT
>CAMOKN010000056.1 GCA_946617595.1 uncultured Clostridia bacterium | reverse complement strand
CGTGCAGTATTCCGGTGCCTGCAATGTATAGCTTATTGCGGTATTGGCAGCGAAGCTGGCGCTTGAACAGATGATAAGGGTCCGGAAGATCTTTGTTCCGTCACCTTTCTGTTTCATGCTTCCGTAAAAAAGCGCCGCACATATCATTGAACCCAGCTGATTCACGCCGATATTGAACAGGTATTCCCCCAGTCTGTTGTCGTAGAAGAACATACTGCCGAAGATCAGGATAAAAAGTGCTGACGCGATAGTAAAGATCAGTCCGAGTATTACAATATTGTTTTTAAGCTTCTTGACCATTTTTTCTCCCTTTCCCGGAGTGCCGATTCAATAACGTCTTGACAGACGATCATGAAGGCTATATGACACATCATTCCAGAATATTGATTTGTAATTATTATATATGATTTTACCAAAAAAGTCAATACAACTATTTTTTAAGTTTCCCCAAAAATTCAAGCCGCCCATAAACAGACTGCTGTGTTTCAGAGTGTACAGCTATGGGCTGGTATCGGCTGAAACGCAGGGGGGCTGGCGAAGACTCCATTCAGAAAATAACAAGAAAACAGCTTACAGAGAATTTCTGCAAGCCGTTTTTTATTATACATCGCAGAGAATAACTAACCGAGGTGGCGTACCTGTCAATAGAAGAATGTCGCTACGCATTTCGCCGCGGGGCGTTCCCCGTCGCGGGGCGTTCCCCGCCCCGCTTAGTTTGGGAAGCAGGAGATGGAGACCTGCTTGTTATCCCAGTTAGCGGTGTAGGTGAAGTCGTTTGTGTTATGCTCGTTCACCTTGATAGTTCTGCGGACTTCGATAGTATTGATAAATTTGCTGTTTACGTCGTAAACCTTGATGCGGAATATGTTCGGGTTTTCAAGGTCACGGCGCAGCGTCGTGAGAAGCACATAGCGGTTGTGGCAGATGCCGTCGTCGCCCTCCCAGAAGAGCTTTGTGACGATCGGAGTACCTGTTGCGAGAATACCCTTTACTCTGCTGAACTCGGAATCGCTGTTGAGCGAGAAAGAACTGCCCTTATCGCGGAAGGACTCGTAGTAATGTATCGCGCGGAGCATCTGGTAGTCGTTCTCGCTGTACTTTGTGCGGATAGTGGAGAGGTTGTGGTTGGGAACGAGGATCTCGGACTTTGTCCAGCCCGTACCCGGTTCGTCATAGGGTATCGTGATCTTGCTCCAGCCCTTTTCCTGTGAAGCTTTCGCATCTTCCGAGCGGACTTTGAGAGTATCGCCGCTGCTTAGGAAGTTGAGATAGTTTTCGGGTTTGAGCCACGGTTCCTGCATAAGCTGGAGAATGACCTTTCGCAGGGGCTCGGTGGTATCTATCGTGGAGCCTTCAAAGGTGTAGGAGATATTTGCATCTGCATTTTCCGCTTCCTGGGGAACCACATTTCTGAACCAGTCTCTTGCAAGAGAAACCATACCGAAATCGAGGGTGGGGCAGTCGGGGGATTTGAAGTTCTGGAAGCTGAATCCGTTGAAATCCGGGTCAAAACCGGTATCGAAGAGGGTGTAGCTGTCGGGGGTTCCGTCGAGGTCATCGTCCACGATATCATCCTTCATGGAAGCGATCATAGTCGAGTAAAGACCTTCGAGAATATTCGCCTCGGATATCGGGTAGTAGTCACCGCCGGTGCTTTCGGCAATCTTTGTGAGAAGCTCGGTATCAACTTCGTCTCCGAGACCTATCGTCATAATGGTGACATTCTTCGCCTTTGCAAGGCTTACGATATCGTTCACATTATACCCGCCCGTATCGGTGGAGATACCGTCTGTCAGCAGAACGATGATGTTACGCTCGCTCTTGGTGGAATCTGTGAAGTAGCTGAGACCCTGCATAAGCGCGATCTCAACGCTTGTTCCGTCGAATCCGGGACCTAAATTGCGTATTGAGTTGATCGAGGGGATAAGATGAGACTTATCTGCATCAAAATCGCAGATGTGGTTGAATTCATAAGTGAAAGTGGAAAGAGCGAACTTGACAGTCTTGTCGAGACCTGTAACGAGGTTGCGTGCGAATGAAAGTCGCTTGAAGTTGACATCGCTTTCCTTTGATGTGGACTGGATCGACTTGGGGTACATAGAGCCGGAGTTGTCTATGAGCAGGTGAATGTTCATGACACCGCTCTCATAAGCAAGTGCGGCCTGGTGTATCACGTTCTCGGCACCGAGTAAGAATACGCCGTTTTCGTGCAGGTCACAGTTTACAGTGTGTTCAGTCTCGTTTACCGTACCGCCCACGGGCGTGTATTTTTTGAGGTAGGGGTCGAACTGGTAGATACGCAGGTTGTTTGTTGTGATGCCGGCGGTAACGAGAACAGCGGGGTCATAGCTGAAAGAGAGGGTCGCCTTGTCGAATCCGCCGTCGCAGTAAAACTCGTAGGGAGCGGTGATAGCGCCGGCGTTTGAGGTAACTGCATTAAGCATGAGCTTATCGACGGTAGCGCCGTAGATACCGCCCTTGCCGGAAACGGTCACTGTACCCTCGCCGAAGTTCATTTCGCGTGAGAACTGTCTTTCGGAGTCTTTTGTAACGCCGTCGGTGATAAGGTTTGTGGGGTCGAGACCCGCGCGGACTTCCACACCGTCCTTGATGCCGTCGCCGTCTGTATCAGCGAGATTCGGGTCGGAAAGGAAGCTGCTTTCTGCGCTGTCAATAAGACCGTCAGCATCGGAATCGGCGGAAACTACGTTTGTCCTGCCGGTGATCTCATCGCCGTTTTTAAGCTGATCTCCGTCGTAATCGGCGTCGGCATCGAGTTCCTCAACGGAATTATATGTATCCGGGTAGAATTTATTGAAATTATATTTAAGGGCTGCGATCTTATTGTCTTCGCTTGCCTTTATTGCAAGGTAGATAAGAATACCTCCGAGAACAACAACGAATGCTGCGATTGCGATGATTACTGTTTTTGCTTTGGAAGAGCCGGTGTTGCTGACTGCATATTTGTTGCGCGCCATTTAATGAGATTCTGCCTTTCGTGAAATAAATGTATCTTGCCGGGTTGAAGTCTGGCTGTAAATTATATTATAACATATTTAAGGCGCAAGGTCAACGGAAAAACCGTTTTCCCTCTTTTTTTAGTAAATTTGATGTATTTCTGTGTTTAATTTGCACAACCCCACCAATAAACAAATTCACAATGCACAATTCACAATGCACAATTATGGAGCGCGCTCTGCGCGCATATCTGAATCGTGACGAAATTACTTGATGATAGATACAGATTTAGTATAAAAT
>CAMOKN010000055.1 GCA_946617595.1 uncultured Clostridia bacterium | reverse complement strand
TTCTCGTTTGCAAATATGGCAATGATGGTCGATGTCACCGGTCAACAGATACTTGATGTACTGGAAGCGGGAGCAATGAAATATCCCGGAGAAAATGCCTCGTTTATCCACGTTTCCGGCATTGAATACACTATAGATGAAGGCATACCAAGCTCTGTAAAGCAGGACGACACCGGCGCATTTCTCAGTGTTGACGGAGAGTACAGAGTCAAAGACGTGCTGATAAACGGTGAACCTCTCGATACGGAGAAAACATACACTCTCGCCTGCCATGACTACTATCTGAAAAACGGCGGTGACGGATTCAGATACATTTTATCCGAAAAGTGCAAAATTGTCCGCGACAGTGTTATATCGGATTCCGATCTTATTGCAGCATATATCCGTGATAACCTCGGCGGTGTGATACCCGAAAAGTACAGTGAGCTTTACGGCGAAGGCAGAATAAAGTTCATCAACAGTTCTGTGAATGGCACTGTTGACGAATCCGTTTCTGAGGATACCGAAAAATCTCCCGTTGAGATCGTAGAAGAAACTGCCGGAGAACCGGCTTCCGATACTCCTGTGACCACAGAAAACAACCCTACCACAGGCGTCGGCATAGCAGTGATCGTACCTGCTGTATGCCTTATTGCGGCAGCTGTTTCAAGAAAGAAAAAATAAAGACGATAACGCACTATTATCTTAAAGTTGAACCCTTTTCTGCGACATAAAAGTTAAGGCTATACCGCACGCTTTTTGTGTGGTATAGCCTTAGTGCAAAATGCCGGAATTATATTGATGCAATAAACCGGAGGTGTACTATGAATTCTCCCGAATTTTCAATAGTGATCCCTGCGCACAATGAGGAAAAATATATTGGTAAGTGCTTGCAGGCTGTTATCAGTGCGTCAAAATATGTCAGACCTGATAAGGTCGAAATAATAGTCGTTGCAAACCGCTGTACGGACAGGACTGCCGCGATCGCACGGCATTATGGAGCGAGGGTGCTTACAAACGATGATAAATGTATCGCCGCAATACGCAATACAGGAGTAAATGCTGCTGAAGGTGAGATCATAGTCACAATAGATGCCGACAGTCTGATGACGAAATACTCTCTTTCAGAGATAAGAGGGCTGCTGAAAAGCGGCAGATATGTGGGCGGAGGTACAAATCCTCACTTCGACAGAACGTCGGTAGGTATCGCTTTTTCTGCGATGTATGTTGCGTTAAATCTTTTGCCTGTTATGATAAAAAACGGCGGTTATCTCAGCGGTGCGATGTTCTGGTTTTATAAGCGTGATTTTTCTGCGATAGGCGGATTCAACGAAAGACTTGTGAGCCTTGAGGATATGGATTTTGCAAGCCGCCTGAAAAAGCTCGGACTGCGAAAAGGTCAGAAATACGGCACTTTGAGGCATTCGTATGTTCTGACTTCAGCGCGTAAATTTGACGAGTTCGGTGACTGGTATCTTATAAAGAACCGAAAGCTGACAAAGCGGATATTTACCGGAAAAGACCGTGCCGCCGCGGACAGTTTTTATTATGATGTAAGATAAATTAGATGTGAGACGCTGAAAAAGAAGATAAACAAATTAAGGCAATACCGCACGCTATATGTGCGGTGTTGCCTTAATATTATTGTCACTGAGCCAGTATGAGAAATCTTCCGGCATTTTCGCGCCGCCGGAATAATGTACAGACAATCCCTCGCCTATTACCGCGTCGGGAGCGAGCTTTGCTATCGCTGTCAGGCTTTGTCCGAACCTCCCGCCGCCGTGTGAGCAGAACGGGATTATCCGCTTGTCCGAAAAATCGTATTCCTCAAGAAATGTGGCTATCGGAATCGGAACAGATGCCCACCAGTTAGGATAACCGAGCAGGATAGTGTCGTATTCTTCCATATCCTGGATATGCGCATTAAGTTCCGGGCGGGCATTTTTGCTGATCTTCCTGCGCTTCCATAAGCACGGTGTTGTAGTCGTCTGAATACGGTTTCACGGGTCTTATCTCAAATATATCCGCGCCCGTCTAACGCTGTATTTGCGTTGTTTCGTAAGGGCCGATGTAAAATGAAGAGACCGTGACCGCGTGCTGAGTTTCATCAGCAATACGTCAGTTTTCGATTTCGGGGCTTCCCATGATGAACATACCGCCGTTTATCAGAACGTAACCGTCATTTGTTTCCGCAGGCTGAACTTTTGTACCTGCCGTATCTGAAACGACCGTTCCCATACCGTAGGCATAAGCGGTGTCCCACAGGTTCAGTCCTTCTGACATTGCCGCATCAAATACTGTACGGAGCTTTTCGGCAGTGAATGTATCTCCGAATGTCCCGTCGTTGCCCCATGCCCATGCTCCGAGTGCTATCTTTGGTAAATTATTCATAGTATTATTCTCCTTTGATGATATTGATCGAAACAATTAACGCTGACACAGTGTCATTAATATATATTATACACGGTTTTGACAAAATGTCAATAACTTTTTGAAAATTTCTTCAAATTATTTTCACAGCAAATAATAATGCAAATTCTTAGCGAAAAATTTGTAAAATGGTATTGACAAATTGTTGAGAACGGGTTATAATAACAATGATGACAATGTGTCAGGAGGAAAAGAACATGCCAAAAGGAACACCTGAGCTGACCGCAAACCGCAGGAGCGAAATAATAAACGCCTGCGAGAAGCTCTACGAAACTATGAGCTTCAAGGACATCACATTCGGCGAGATAAGCAAGGAAACATCGTTCTCACGCCCGTCGATATACAACTATTTTGAGACTAAGGAGGAGATATTCCTCGCACTGATGCAGAGAGAATATGACCTCTGGAACACCGACCTGCGCCGCATCACAGACGAGAACGACGCTCTTACGGACGATGAGCTGGCAGGAGAGCTTGCCCACTCCCTCGAAAACCGTCCACAGCTGCTGAAACTGCTGTCAATGAACCACTACGATATGGAAGAACATTCGCGGCCGGAATGCCTGACCGAGTTCAAGAAGTCTTACGGAGGATCGCTTGACGCTGTGAGGGACTGCCTGAGAAAATTCCGCCCTGATATGGCAGAGGACGAACGTGAGCGCTTCATACTTGTATTCTTTCCATTTATGTTCGGTATCTACCCCTATACTGTTGCTACCGAAAAGCAACTCACTGCTATGAAAGAAGCAGACGTGAAATTCACGAAATGCTCGGTTTACAAGATAATTTATAACTGCATACGAAAGATGCTTTAAGGAGGAACAGCACTATGAAGTACATAAAACTCGGAAATTCCGACCTCACCGTATCCCGCATCTGCATGGGCTGTATGGGATTCGGAGACGCGCAGAACGGTCAGCACTCATGGACGCTCGACGAGGAACATTCCCGCGGGATCATAAAGCGCGGACTTGAACTCGGCGTGAATTTCTACGATACGGCGATCGCCTATCAGAGCGGTACGAGTGAGCAGTATGTCGGCAGAGCGCTGCGGGATTTCGCAAAGAGAGAAGACGTCGTTGTCGCAACAAAATTCCTGCCGCGTACACCCGATGAGATATCAGCCGGTATCACTGGTCAGCAGCACATCGAGCGCATGATAAACAAGAGCCTTGAAAATCTCGGAATGGAATATGTTGACCTGTACATATATCATATGTGGGACTGGAACACGCCGGTCTATGACATTCTTGACGGTCTGAACAACGCGGTAAAAGCCGGAAAAGTCCGCTATATCGGTATTTCCAACTGCTTTGCATGGCAGCTTGCAAAGGCGAATGCTCTTGCCGAAAAAGAGGGATTTGCAAAATTCGTAAGTGTGCAGGGCCATTACAATCTGATTTTCCGTGAGGAAGAACGCGAAATGGCGGAGCTGTGCCGCGAGGACAATATCGCAATGACACCGTACAGCGCCCTTGCAAGCGGAAGACTGTCACGAAAGCCCGGTGAGACTTCAAAACGTGCCGAAGAGGACAGCTACGCGAAATTCAAGTACGACAAGACTGCCGTTCAGGACGGAGTTATTATTGACCGTGTTGCGGAAATTGCCGAGAAGCGGGGTGTTACAATGACCGAGGTGAGTCTTGCGTGGCTGCTCACGAAGGTGACTTCTCCTGTTGTGGGAGCAACGAAAATGCACCATATCGAGGGTGCGGCAAAGGCAGTCGGACTCGAACTTACCGATGACGAGATCAGGTATCTCGAAGAACCTTATGTTCCTCACGCGCTTGCCGGTGTTATGGCGCAGAACAAGCCTGCTGATGCCAATGAAAAACACGTCTGGTCAACAGGAAATCGGAAAATATAGGAGAGCAATATGAAAATTACAGTTCTAAAAAGCAGCCCGAACACTCACGGTTCATCAAATCTGCTTGCTGATGAATTTATCCGCGGAGCGCAGGAAAACGGACATACCGTGACTGTCATCGACGCGGCGAAAGCGGATATCCACCCCTGCACGGGCTGTATTGCCTGCGGTTACAACGGGCCGTGCGTGCAGGACGATGACATGGATCGAATAAAAACTGAAATCCTCGGCTCGGATATGATAGTGTTCGTGACTCCGCTGTATTACTACGGAATGTCCGCCCAACTGAAGACTCTCGTTGACCGCTTTTGTTCATTTAACAGCAGCATTCAGCAAAAGCGCCTGAGATCTGCGCTCATCTCCGCTGCATGGAACGCAGACGGCTGGACATTCGATGCTCTCGATGCACACTACAAAACACTTGTGCGGTATCTGAACCTCACAGACTGCGGCAGTATTCTCGGAAAGGGCTGCGGCACAGTCGGAATGACACAAGGAACAAAATACCCCGGACTTGAGTACAAGCTCGGAAAAAGTATATAGGCAATACCGCACAAATAGACGTACAGCGCTTGCTTGCAGAATATTCCGTCATCTTGCACAGAAATTCCTTGACTTGCGCCAGCAAGCCTGCGTC
>CAMOKN010000054.1 GCA_946617595.1 uncultured Clostridia bacterium | reverse complement strand
CGTCCAACCTCCTAACCGGGCGCCAGCCCGGCTTCGTCGGCTTTCCTTGTATTCGACGCGGCTATCTCATTTTCTCTTTTCAAAGCGGTTTTTAGAGGTACCCTTTACTTATCAATCTATATTATCATCGGTCATTATGACCGCGATATTCTCACCGACAAGAGCAGAATAATCCCGCTCTCCTGTGTGCTGCGCCGCGCCTGTATTGTCATAGATCACGACAAATCTTTTATCATAGTATGTGAAGATGTAGCGAGCGCACCTGACATTATTGACAGGGCTTACATACGTTTCGGCGGATCCTGTTCCGGGCAGTATCTTATCACGCATTTCCTGCTTTTCTCCCGATGCTTCTATTGTGTGAGACTGAGTATCATCTTCGCCGCACAGAGATATCTCATACTCCGACAGCCCGGTTATCTCAGAAGCGGTAAATTCTGTCTTCTCATAAAAGCTGTTGAAAATATCGTTCTGTGAGCCTACACCTCCCAGCCAGCTGTACACGAACCACACATACAGCCCCATAAGCGCGAACACGCCGAACAGAGCCAGCCAGAATGTTATTGAATGTTTACCTTCTCTTTTTCTCGCCATATCAGTCATCTCCCAGAATGGACGGAGCTTTTTCGTCCTTTTTCTTTTTGCCCGCTTCAAAAAGCTTCAATATGTTATGTCTCTCAGCGACCGCAAGCAATACCAGATCTGTGATCGTAACAAATATCAGCGGCAGATAAAGCTCTGTGGGGCATTTATCCATGTTTCCCGCATACACCTCAGAGAACATCGAATGTACGATAAGCACGCCCACGAGTCCGGCAGCAGCCATTCCCGCAGCCACACGATAGTGCTTCATGAATATCAGGGCAGCCGGAAGCACATATCCTACAAAAGATGTGATCAGCCATGTTATCATAAGTGCTGTGCTGTCCGGAAAACCTGCCGGCAGGATCTCGCCGCCGGAAGCGAGTATGCAAACAGGAAAAAATATCCCGACCGCAACTCCCCAGATACATACGGCAATTGTTTCAAGAATTTTCAGAATTATCATAAATACTTTCATAACATCTTACCATTCGGAATATAAATAATATGTGGACCTTAATGTTCAGAATATATAATAACATACTTTTTAAAAAAATGCAACCGAAATTCTCTGCCGAAAATCTTTTCCACTGATATAATATGTTTTTCTGCAAATATTAAGATTATGCCGCATAAAGGACGTGCGGTGATCGCCTTGATCATGCAGGAAACAGTTTTCAGCAAGTACAATACAAAAAAGAGGGGATTCCAATGAATAAATTATCGGGAATATCAAACATAGCGGCAGTCGTGCTGGCTTCGGCATTCTTCGCCGGAGCCGCGGCGTATTCCGTACAGCCGGAAGCGCTTCCTGCCGCAAACTATACTCAATATGAAAAGAGCCGGACCGTAATTGCGTGCGGAACGCCTTTCGGGATAAAAATGCTCACTGACGGAGTTGTTGTGACCGATTTCGGAGCTGTAAACGGACGGCTCAGCCAGCAGTCACCGGCAGAGGCTGCCGGAATACGAAAAGGTGATGTGATAACATCTGTGAACGGTATAGGAGTGTATGACAGCATTTCTCTCAGCGATGCCGTACAGCTTGATCCCGAATGTGAGATAGAGCTGATACGTGACGGGACCGAGCTTGAATTCACAGTTACTGCACTAATATCGGATACTGACGGTGAATACAGGCTCGGAATGTGGACAAAAGACAGCGTTGCGGGTATCGGGACAATGACATATTACGACCCCGAAACCGGAGTATTCGCCGGACTCGGGCACGGCGTGAGCGATACGTCAACAGGTATAAGAATGCCGCTTCTCAGCGGTGAGATCACCGCAGTCACGATAACGGACGTAATTCGCGGAGCGGGAGGTGTTCCCGGCGAGCTGTGCGGAGCATTCATATCCACTGTGGAAATAGGAAAGCTCACGCTGAACAGCGATTACGGAGTTTTCGGAATATGCGACAACTCACCGATATTGTCCGAGCCTGTGGAGATCGCCCGCCGCGACGAGGTAAAAGCCGGTAAGGCTGTCATCTATACCACAACAGGAGGAATGATGCCCGAAGAGTATGAAATAGAGATCATCAGCCTGGACAGAAACAGCACCTCGCCTGCCAAAAATATGACCGTCAGGATAACAGATGAAGAACTGCTTTCAAGAACAGGCGGCATAGTTCAGGGAATGAGCGGCAGCCCGATAATCCAGAACGGAAAACTCGTCGGAGCAATAACTCATGTCCTCGTCGGCGACCCGTCACTCGGTTATGCGGTCTTCGCAGAGAACATGGAGAACGCCTTTGAGATGTCTGCGCCCGAATAAAATGAACTACGAACTGTAACCGTAAAGAACATCTGTTTTGTTTAATATTTCCCGTATCTGCTTCTCAAAGGGAATTTATTTGTAAAAATTATACGTAAGAAATGCAAATAATATTGACATTCCCGGACTTTTGATATATAATTGAGTATGGATATATATCGGTCTGCCCGTAAGGCAGATATCGGGAACGGAAGTAACATCAATGAGAAAAAACAATACAGATAAAACAAGACTATACTTCGGTGTAAAATGTGTTCTTCTTGCGCTTGGTATGCTATTGCTGTCAGGCTCTGTAATTTATTCCTATATTTTTGGCAGCGGACTCTCATTTATCGATCTTATGCTTATCGCTCTTGCGGCTGCATGTATCGTATCGGTGCTGTTCTTTGAGATACATTCGTACCGGCAGCTGTATAACCGCGGTGTCCGCGAGATCTACAGAGAAAAAGATGTCGAACTCGATAAGCTCAACAAATTCAAGAAGCTTGTCGATCACAACGACTTTCTGTACAATTTTCAGCCTATCGTAAACGCAAAGAACGGTGAGATATTTGCATACGAGGTGCTTATGCGCACAGGTGACGATATCGGTCTGAAGCCGCTTGAAGTCCTCAAATATGCCGAGATCAGCAATATGCTGTATAATGTTGAGCGCAGCACATTCTTCAATGCGCTCAAATACTACAAGGACAACATAGAAAAATTCGGCACAAAGAAAATATTCATAAACAGTATCCCGAGCGTTATTCTTCCGGATTCGGAGCTGAAAAAGCTGAAGGATATGTACGCGGATATCTCGGAAAATATAGTAGTTGAGATCCTTGAAAACGACGATGATGACGATACAACTATCGCCGCATTCGACAATCTGCGAAGCATACTCAACTGCAATATCGCGGTAGATGATTACGGCAGCGGGTATTCTAACGATATGAAGGTGCTCAATAACAATCCTAACTTCATAAAGATAGATATGTCACTGATAACTTCAATAGATACCGACTCAAAGAAACAGCTGCTCGTATCGAACCTTATAAAATTCGGAAAGCGCTATAACATCAAGATACTTGCTGAGGGCGTTGAAACAAAGGACGAGCTGAGCAAGGTCATAGAGCTGGGCGTCGATCTGATACAGGGCTTCTATACTGCTCGTCCCGGAAAAGATGTATTGCCCGCTATCGACAGTGAGATAAGCGAGTACATCATAGAAGAAAATGTTCGTCTTTCAAAGTTCGATAACGAAAGACGGATCTATGAAGCGACTGACGGAGAGATAATCAATGTTTTCAACCTGTCGCTTGAAAAATACGCCGGAGTATTTGTTCCCGGCGGAACGGTGCGGTTCGTCGGCACGAAGAATCACATCGTGGATATGATAATAAAGGCTGCCGACAATGTTCCCGCAACGCTTATATTTGAAAATGTGAACATAAAGGGTGCAGTAGAAACGACCGTGCAGCTGGGAAGCAACTGCGAGACTGCGATAGTTCTCGAAGGAGACAATACGTTCAACAAGGAAGGAATTAACGTTCCGCCGGATTCAAAGCTTACAATAACCGGTGACGGCAGCCTTACCGTAAAGAACAACCGCAACGGCGGTGTGGGTATAGGTTCAAGCTATACAAGGCCATACGGCAGCATCGACATTGATGTGGGCGGATCCGTAACTGTGGATTCCTCCGGTGACAAGATAGTCTGTATCGGCGGCGGCGAGAAAGCTTCAGGTTCAAGGATACGCATACTCGGCGGCAGGGTCAGCGTAATGGGCAGAGGCATTTCTGTCATAGGTATAGGAAGCGCCTCCGGTGATACAGATGTTGAGATAATCAAGGGCACTGTGATCAGTCAGTGTGTTGCAAACGAAGCCGTTTCTATAGGAACTATGTATGGCACGGTAAATATCGTATCTTCCGCCAGTCTCGACCTTACGACGGACGGCGAAAGAATAACCGGCATCGGAGTTCTTAACGGCGGAAGCGGCAGCATAAGTCTCAACTCCGGCGAAGTATCATCGGTAATACACGGCGACATCGGTACTTCCATAGGCTCACTCGGCGGAAGAGTCGAAGTTCTCTGCACCGGCGGACGTGTTCACGCACATTCAGAGGGAACAAGAGTCTGCGGAATAGGAGCTCTCGACGCAGGCGGAACAGTCCATATAACCGGCGGTACCGTAACAGTGGGTATCCTTTCGGCAGAAGCGTCATGGATCCACAGCGATGCCGGAAAGGTAATTATCACAGGAGGAAATGTTATCCTCGAAAACAACGGCACGATCGAACCCGTAAATATAAGCGGAGAACCTCTCGTTCTATACAGAATGGACAGGACCTCCAGCTACAGCGAAAACATCTCCACATCACAGGGCAGCTATCTTTACCGCGCACAGCGTGATGAGCGCTCCGGTCAGCTCTGCGTATATATTCCCGAACGTGTCAGAGAGCGTATCGCCCAGCGCCTTGCGCTCGAAGCTGAGGCAAATGCAGGCTTCTCAAGAGGTTTCTGACATTTTCGCTGCGCTTGAGATTCTCAAGCGTAAGCGACTTCTTTGACAAACTGAAAGCACAGTGCATATCAATTGCACTGTGCTTTTGAGTTTGCTCAGATATTCGCTTTTCATCAGTTCTTCAGGCTCTGGAGCGGAGCAGGAATATGACCGCCTCGCGATATAAACTTTGCAGGTGAGAACTTATTTACCGGCATAACGGGGCCGCTTCCGAACAGACCGCCGAATTCGAGAGTTTCTCCCTCTTTCATTCCGATAGCAGGTATCACGCGGACAGCTGTAGTTTTGCTGTTTACCATTCCGATAGCAGCTTCGTCCGCAATGATCGCAGAAATTATCTCATCGGGAGTATCGCCCGGTATAACTATCATATCAAGTCCCACGGAGCATACCGCAGTCATTGCTTCGAGCTTTTCAAGGCACAGAGAACCATTGTTCACCGCGTCGATCATACCCGCGTCTTCTGAGACGGGTATAAACGCTCCCGAAAGTCCTCCGACACGTGAAGACGCCATTACTCCGCCCTTCTTTACCGCATCGTTGAGCAGTGCGAGCGCAGCAGTCGTTCCATAAGCTCCGCAGCTTTCAAGTCCGATCTCTTCAAGAATATGTGCCACAGAATCACCGACAGCCGGCGTTGGCGCAAGCGACAGATCAACGATGCCAAACGGGACTCCGAGCATCTTGCTTGCCTCTGTTCCTACAAGCTGACCCATTCTTGTTACCTTGAACGCGGTCTTCTTGATCGTGTCAGCTACCTCGTCTATAGACGCATCAGGCATTTTCGCAAGTGCCGCTCTGACAACTCCCGGTCCGCTGACTCCCACGTTTATCACGCAGTCAGCCTCTCCTACACCGTGAAATGCCCCAGCCATGAACGGATTATCCTCGACAGCGTTGCAAAATACGACTATCTTCGCTGCACCGAAGCAGTGATCTTCCTTCGTTGCTTCGCTCGCCTGCTTTATGATCTTTCCCATAAGCGAAACGGCATTCATATTTATTCCGGCTCTTGTCGAACCTACATTTACTGATGAGCAGACCTTTGTTGTGGTCGATAACGCTTCGGGAATACTCTCGATCAGCTCTCTGTCACCTGCCGAAAAGCCCTTGTGCACAAGTGCCGAATATCCGCCTACATAGTTCACTCCCGTTTCGTCCGCTACCTTCTGCAAAGTGTGAGCGAATTTTACAGGATTGCCCTTTGCTGCGGCGGCAAGCATAGCGATCGGTGTAACAGACAGGCGTTTGTTTATTATCGGGATACCGTAGCGTTTTTCTATATCCTCGCCTGTTTTGACATGGTTGCAGGCAAGCCTCATCATCTTGTCATAGACCTTTGTGCAGGCTTTGTCAATATCGCTGTCGATGCAGTCGAGAAGGCTGATACCCATTGTGATAGTGCGGATATCGAGATTCTCTTCCTGTATCATCTTTATTGTTTCGAGTATATCATTTGAATTAAGGATCATTCTGCGCACCTCTCATATCCTGTGCATGGCGTTGAAGATATCCTCATGCATTACGTGTATCTGGAGTGCCATTTCCTCGCCTGCTTTTGTGAGCTTGTCGGCAAGATCGCTGTAATTCTCGCTGCAATTGGTAATATCTATAAGCATGGTCATAGCGAACAGATCCTGCATTATGGTCTGTGTAACGTCCATGATATTTGCTCCAGCGTCCGCGCAGATAGCGCTTACCTTAGCGAGAATACCCACTGTGTCTTTTCCTATTACCGCAATTACTGCTCTCATAATCTCAGTTCCTTTCTTATTTGCATTTCACCTGCGACTTAAACAATATCATATATTATACTATATTTTTTAAAAAAAGTAAATATCTTATGGACAAATTTTGAAAAATATAGTATAATAAGAAAAAGTATGCCATTATAAACGCACGGACCTGATTAGTAATGTGTAAAGTTTTTTGGAAGGGGTCCGGGAGAGAACCTTTTGCGCTGCATGGAAGCAGTGAGAAGTTTTCCATAAGCGCGCACGGATGCGTGCAACTAAGCCAAAAACAAGCGATGCTCTCGTATCAACGCCGGAAGGAGAGAAGATATGTCTGTTCCTTTTGATCTTCATACCCACTGCACGCTGTCATTTGACGGAAAAAGCACCGGAGAAGAAATGGTGCAGGCAGCAGTGAGGCTCGGAATGATGCACTACGCACTCACAGACCACGTTGATCTCGGTGATTTCCCCGACCCAGACTTTGATCTTGAAGCTACGGTGACGGGTGCTGCGGAACTGATACCCGCACTCCGCACAAAATATTCCGACAGCATCGACCTTATCTACGGTGTCGAACTCGGACAGGCGGTGCATGACCGTGAGGCTGCCGCAAAACTGATAAGCGAGAACGACTATGACTTTGTTCTCGGCTCGGTCCACAATATCAGAGGACATGACGACTTCTATTTTCTGGATCCCGCAAAATATGACCCGGTGAAACTGCTCGATACATACTTTGACGAGCTGCTTGAAACTGCCGAGTGGAACGGAGCCGATATTCTCGCTCATATAACTTATCCGCTGCGGTATTTTTCCGGCGACTACGGGATAGATATTGATATGAGCAGATATTCGCCGGTGATCGACCGCATCTTCATTACCCTGATAAAAAATGACAAGGGAATAGAAATAAATACCTCAGGGCTCAGACAGAAACTCGGAAAGACCATGCCCGATGCCGGAATGATAAAAAGATACCATGATCTCGGCGGAAGGCTGCTTACAATAGGCTCTGACGCACACTGTACTGACGATCTCGGGAAAGGCATAGCGGAAGGCATACAGATAGCAAAAGAGTGTGGATTCGGCGAGGTCGCCGTATATAAAAAACGAGAACCTCAATTTATAAAAATATAGGCTATACCGCACAAAGAGCGTGCGGTGATTGCGCCGTCAGAGATTTCGTCAGAAGGAATTTCTGTGCAAGATGACGGAATAATCTGCAAGCAGGCGCTGTGCGTCTATTTGCGCGGTATTGCCTAAAGAAAGGACGACAAATAATGAACAAACTTGTTGAACTGCTCAGAAAAAACGCAAGACTCACAAATGAGGAGCTTGCCGTGATGCTCGGAAAAACTCCGGACGAGATCGAAAAGGAGATATCCGAGCTCGAAAACAGCGGAATGATAATAGGTTACTCCGCTGTGATAAACGAAGAAGAGGTTGACCGGAACAGTGTTACCGCATTCATCGAGATAAAGGTTTCACCGCAGGCGGAACACGGCTATGACGAGATAGCAACTATGCTTGCGCAGTACAAGGAAGTTGACAGCGTTTACCTGATGAGCGGATCGTTCGATCTCTCGGTAACGATAAGGGGAACAAACCTGCGTGAAGTCGCACTGTTCGTATCGGATAAGCTTGCGCCTATCGACGGGGTGCTATCAACTACCACGCACTTTATCCTGCGCAGATTCAAGGAAAAGGGCATAGAGTTCCCGCTCATTGAAGACGACGAAAGGAGAATGGTTGGTCCGTGATGAACTATGAAGATATACTTTCACAGAAAACACAGGGAATAAAGTTCTCCGGGATAAGAAAGTTTTTTGATATTGCAGCTACAATGAACGATGTGGTGAGCCTTTCGGTCGGTGAACCGGATTTCAAAACTCCGTTCATCATAAGAAAAGAAGCTATCCGCACTCTCGAAAAAGGAAAGACCGCCTATACTTCAAATTCAGGACTCGAAGAGCTCAGGGCAGGTATTTCCGGCTATCTTAAAGAGACGATCCATGTCGATTATGACCCGAAGCATCAGATCATAGTGACAGTCGGCGGTTCGGAGGCTATAGACGCGGCATTCCGCGCTCTGCTGAATCCCGGAGATGAGGTGCTTATCTGTGAGCCGAGCTTTGTATGCTACGATCCTCTGATCCGGCTTGCTGACGGCATACCTGTAGCGATCGAAACAAAAGCTGAGAATAAATTCAAGCTTACCCCAGAGCAGCTTCTCGAAAAGATAACGCCTAAAACAAAAGCTCTCGTCCTGCCCTACCCCAACAATCCCACAGGTGCGGTAATGCGCCGTGATGAGCTTGAAAAGATCGCTGAGATACTGCGTGACAAGAACATAATAGTCATTTCAGACGAGATATATTCCGAACTCACCTACGGCGATGAAAAGCACGTGTCAATTGCCGAATTTGAAGGAATGAAAGAGCGGACGATCGTAATAAACGGCTTCTCGAAAGCTTTTGCGATGACAGGCTGGAGACTCGGATTTGCCGCAGGTCCCGCCCCCATAATCACACAGATGCTTAAAATACATCAGTATGGCATCATGAGCGCGCCTACGGTCAGTCAGTACGCTGCGGTGACTGCTCTCAGAGAGTGCCGCGAGGACATAGATTACATGGTCGGCGAATATGATATGAGAAGAAAGCTTATTGTGAACGGCTTCAACGAAATGGGGCTGGACTGCTTTGAGCCGGAGGGAGCGTTTTACGTATTTCCATGCATTAAGTCAACCGGACTGTCTTCGCAGGATTTCTGTCTGAGACTCATCGAGGAGAAAAAAGTGGCGGTAGTTCCCGGAGACGCATTCGGAGAGTGCGGCGAGGGTTATATCCGCGTAAGCTATGCATATTCTATAAATCATATCCTTCAGGCGCTGAAACGGATAAAGGAATTCATAAATGGACTTGACCGTTAAGGCATACGCAAAGATAAATCTGTGGCTCGATATAACCGGACGGCGTGAAGACGGCTATCACACCCTGAACACAGTTATGCACCGCATCGGTCTGTATGATGATATATATGTCAGCACAAACGATTCCGAAACAATAACGACAGAGTGCGATGATCCGGCTGTTCCGACTGGCAAAGGCAATATCGCACACCGTGCCGCGGCAGCATTTTACGAAAAAACAGGTATAAAATACGGCGCGGACATACGGATCGCCAAACGGATACCTCTTGAAGCCGGACTCGGCGGCTCAAGCACCGACGGTGCCGCAGTTCTTACGGCATTGAACCGCATCTTCGGGGATATCCTCAGCATTGACGAGCTGTGCAGACTCGGAGCTTCACTCGGCGCCGACGTTCCGTTCTGCATCATGGGCGGGACCGCAAAATGCACAGGCATCGGCGATATCATGCAGCCCGCGGAAAGCGCTGATTTTGCTGTCGTTGTGATAAAACCTGAATTTTCCTGCTCCACCGGTGCGGCGTACCGTGCTTATGACAGCGCTCCGCTTCCGGTAAAAGCGGGATTTGATGAATACTGCGCCGTGCTTCCGACAGGGGCGGAAGCAGCCGCAAAAGGGCTGTACAACGTTTTTGAGCTGCTTTACGGTGACGAAAGAATAATGCGGATCAAACAGGATCTGCTGCGCTGCGGAGCACTCGGTGCCGGAATGACAGGAAGCGGAAGCGCGGTATTCGGGATCTTTCCGGATCACGACTCTGCAAAAAAAGCCGCCGGAAAGCTTGACTATAAAACAAAATTTGCCGTAATGTAAGCCCCGTATCAAAAAGAAACTTTCAATATCTGTGATTCAGGTATTGCAATTTCAGAAAAAATATAGTATAATATTGTTTTGTGATGCGGAACTCATGCCGCATCTGTCAAAGGAGGACTGCGTAATGATAGTTGTTCACGATCACCTCGGAGGTGTGGAATTCACAAAATCTTTTTTTGAATCCCTTATATCCGTCACGACCAGAAACTGCTTCGGTGTATCTGCAATGAACGCATCTTCGCCGTCGGAAAGACTCGCAGAGATGTTTCCGCCTATCGGACGTGCCTTTGATATAAAAAAGGGTGTCAAAGTACGGATACATGACAAAAAGGTATATATCGGCATACATATTTCTGTAATGTACGGTGTGAACGCATCGGCTGTTGTAAACAGCATCAGAAACAAGCTGAGATATGCCGTGGAGGAGCAAACCAAGATGCCCGTTGAGAAAATAGATGTTTTCATAGACGGTCTGACGCATTGATCTGAGGTATCATAATGAAAGACACACTGCTTATCTACTATTCACTTGAAGGAAACACACAGTTTGTTGCAGAGACAGCCGCACAGGCTCTCGAAATGGACGTTGAACGCCTGAAGCCTTCGGAAGAACCTCCGAAAAAAGGTCCCGGAAAGTTCCTCAAAGGCGGCGGAAGCGTAGTTATGAAGAAGACTCCGGAGCTTGCTCCGCTAACCTGCAATGCCGAAAACTACAAGAACATCATCATCGCATATCCTGTATGGGCAGGATCTTATGCTCCGGCGATCGCATCATTCGTAAAAGATCACAAGCCGTCAGGGAAGAAAATATATATGATAGGCTGTTCGGCAAGCGGAAACGCTCAGAAATCCTTCGACCGGCTCACAGAGGCGCTTGAAGGAAATGAGATCTGCGGCACGCTAAGCCTTACAAATCCCGCAAAAGATAAAGAAAAGAATGCGGCCCTGATAAAAGAATTTGTAGGCAGGATCGCTGCCTGAACCGACAGCGTGATCTGTCTGTCGTATTTTAAAAAGGAAGTGTAGATTTGGAGATCAGCGGTAAGCTGCTCCGGGACGGTATCATATCCGGAGCCAACAACATAATCAACAACAGAAATCGTGTGGACGAACTTAACGTGTTCCCCGTACCCGACGGAGATACGGGAACAAATATGTCCATGACGATCAAAAATTCACTGGCGGAACTCGGGACAATGGGTGACGACGTTACTGTTGCAGCCGTATCGAAAGCGGCGGCTTCGGGAATGCTCAGAGGCGCAAGAGGAAACTCGGGCGTTATCTTGTCTCTGCTGTTCAGAGGAATATCAAAAGGACTTGCAAACAAATCCACCGCTACGGGTAAAGAGTTTGCGGAGGCACTTGCCCTCGGTGTAAAATCTGCTTACAAATCTGTTATGAATCCTACTGAGGGAACAGTCCTCACTGTTTCAAGAGAAGCCTCTGAGGCAGGTGTAAAAAAAGCCGAAGAGACAGATGACGCACTTGAGGTGTTCACTGCAATAATCGAGGAGGGCGAAGCTTCTCTCGAGAGAACTCCCGATCTTCTGCCAGCACTCAAAAAAGCAGGGGTCGTGGATTCCGGCGCAATGGGCTTTCTGCTTATATTCAAGGGAATATACAGCGTAATAAAGGGCGAGGGCATAATCGAAAATGTCGAAGCCGCAGAAGAAAAGCGTGAGATAAAAACTGTCAGCACAAATGCAGCCGGAACTTACGAAACAGATATAAAGTACACCTACTGTACCGAATACATAATAAACAAGCGTGAAGGCTGTGACGATGCCACAAAGCTGCGCGCATATCTTGAAAGCATCGGGGACTGTGTTGTCGTGGTCGATGATGACAGCATCATTAAGATACACGTACATACCGATCATCCGGGTCTTGCGTTTGAGAAGGGACTCACATTCGGTTATCTTACAAACATGAAGATAGAAAATATGAGAGAACAGCACAAGACGCAGGCTAAGAAGGCGGCAAACGAATCGAAAAAACGTCCTGCTCCCGTAAAACCTGAGAAGGACATCGGATTTGTTGCTGTTGCGAGCGGTGCCGGAATTGAAGCCTTGTTCAAGGATCTGGGTGTTGATGTCATTGTAAAGGGCGGTCAGACTTCAAATCCCTCCACTGAGGACATTCTTGATGCGATACTTGCAACTCCCGCAAAGACAGTATTTGTACTCCCTAATAATAAGAACATAATACTTGCTGCTGAGCAGGCGGTAAAGCTTGCGGACAGAAAGGTCATAGTGCTCCAGTCACGGTCGGTCCCGCAGGGAATAACAGCAATGCTCGCTTTTGACCCGGATATCTCAGTGCGTGAGAACAGTGCAAATATGACCGCAGCCCTTGATAATGTGGGAACCGGTCTTGTTACGTTCGCAGTGCGCGACAGCACTGTCGGTGACAAGAAGATCAAGAAGGGCGATATCCTCGGAATGGAGAACGGCAAGCTCAATGTAGTTGACCGCGACCTCTCAAAAGTGCTTTACAAAGTCACCAAGCATCTTATCAACAATAACAGTTCATACGTTACGGTAATTTATGGCGCAGACGTTTCGGACAGCGATGCCGAAGAATCTGTCAGCCACCTGAGATCAAAATTCGGAGACATAGAATTTTCTGTCGTAAACGGCGGTCAGCCGGTGTATTATTACATAGTTTCTGTGGAATAAGATCGGTCGCTTCGCTTGAGATCGGGGGCGCTGCATTATGCAGCGCCCCCGTCCCTGCTCCTTTCGGAACGCCGCGCAGCACGATGCTGCGGAAATTGCCGCAAAAAAAGCGCAGAGCAATTTGAGGACATTCTTTACTGCGTCCTGTAGTTACTCTGTGCTTTTTTATGTTATGAGACTGTTCAGTTCCTTTATAACGGCAGTGGCTGCTGAGACGATCATACGCCAGCGCAGGGAGGTCTGCCCAGATCACAGGCTCTCTGCTGCTTTGAAGAGCTGGGAAAGGTTTGACGCGCCTATGACACGGATCCCGGCACAGTCACGCTTATCGAGAGAAGAAAGACAGGATTTCGGCAGGATACACGTTTTGAATCCGAGACGTGCGCACTCACGTACACGTTCGGACGCGTGAGCGACTGCACGGAGCTCGCCTCCGAGCCCTATTTCGCCGAATACCGCCAGATCCTCCGGAAGTACCCTGTCGCACAGTCCGGAAAACAGAGACAGCGCGACCGCTACGTCGGCAGCCGGCTCAGTAAGTCTCATTCCTCCTGTGATATTAACATATACGTCAAATTGCCCGAAAAGATAGCCTGTGCGCTTTTCAAGCACGGCAAGTATCAGGCACAGCCTGTTATAATCGAAGCCGTCCGCAGAACGTCGGGGATTCCCGAATCCCGTTTTTGTTACAAGCGACTGCACCTCTGACAAAAGTGGACGCGACCCCTCAATAGTGCATAGTACACTTATGCCGCTGATGCCGGACGGTCTGCCCGAAAGCAGCATTTCAGACGGATTTGATACCTCTTCGAGTCCCTTTTCGCCCATTCTGAACACACCGATCTCGTTTGTTGAGCCAAAACGGTTCTTCACAGCCCTGAGTATGCGATACGAGAGCTGCTTGTCTCCCTCAAATGTCAGGACTGTATCTACTATATGTTCAAGCACTTTTGGTCCGGCAATGCCGCCGTCCTTGTTGACGTGACCTACAATTATTATCGGGATCCCGTATTTCTTCGCTGTCTGCATGAATACCGTAGTACACTCACGCACCTGTGTAATGCTGCCCTGCGCGGAAGATATGTCTGTTATCTGCATCGTCTGTATAGAGTCGATTATAACAACATCAGGCTTTTCTTCGATTATGGAAGCATTTATGGCTTCGCAGTCATTGTCGGAGAGCAGCCAGAGATTCTCGCCTGTCACTCCGAGACGGTCTGCACGCAGCTTTATCTGACGCTCACTTTCCTCACCCGAAACATACAGTATCTTACCAGACTTATCGAGATAATTGCAGATCTGCAAAAGCAGTGTGGATTTTCCGATGCCCGGATCGCCGCTCAGCAGCACGAGAGAGCCTGCAACAAGTCCGCCGCCGAGAACTCTGTCGAGTTCACCCGACCCTGTTCTGTACCGAAGATCGTCCTTGACTGAGATCTCACCGAGAGTCTTAGGCTTTAATGTCCTGCCGCTTTTTACGTGAGCACGCGGAGTCTCTTCCTGCTCAGACACGGTGTTCCACTCACCGCATTCTGTGCATCTTCCGACCCACTTGGGATAAATATGTCCGCATTCACTGCATATATAAGAAACTTTCGGTTTCGCCAATTTCTGTATTCTCCTTATTTTTGACTTCCTCTGAAAAGAACTTCTCCAACCCCGTAAGTATAGTAAATGCCACTTTCTTACGGTATTGTGCATCACTAAGATTCGCTGCGTCCGTGGGATTGGACAGGAATCCACATTCTATCAGGAGCGCAGGCTGTTCGGTTTCCTTAAAAAGATACAAACCGTTGTCGATAAGCTTTATCTCTCGGTCATTTCCGGGCTGAAGCCCGGCGAAAAGCTCCTGCATTGTCTTTGCAAGACGATAGTTTGAGCTGTTATTTGTTGTGTAGAACATCTGACCGCCGAAATACTCGCTCTTTGTGAACTGGTTCTGATGCACCGAAATGAATACGCTGTCCGGATAGCTTTTTATTATATCGAGACGATTTTCCATGTCGGAGATCTTCTGATTACGTATTCCCTCGACACCATCATCATATATGGAGATATCCTCCTCACGGGTATATATGACCTCATAACCGTTCAGCGAAAGAAGCGCTCCGAGGTCTTTAACTATGTCGAGATTTATGTCCTTTTCGTATGCGCCGTTTATCGCAACACAGCCGCTGTCAAGTCCGCCGTGGCGGGCGTCTGTCTTAACAACGGCTGTTTCATATTCCCTACAAACATTGATCATAAGCGGGTTTCTTCTTTTTATATTATATCACATTTCCTGAAACTAATCAAGATATTTTTTAGAAAAGAAGGGGAATGCTGTACAGCCCAAATCCACCTTATGATCTGCAAAGCTGCGCTCACAGCACCCCGAACAGCGCCGTAAGATCAGCTCCGACAATAACGCGGTCAGAGATGTTATCCGCGTTGTTCAGCATACTCTCGACCTTGCTTTCGAGCGCGACATTGATGAACCTGTCAACATCTATCCCGCGAAGCTCAAAGAAGAAGAACGGGTTTTCATCGAACCGCACTCCAATACCGTACATGACAGCCGCAACATGCTTGCACATTATCGCCCAGTCGGGACAGCTGCAATCAAAGCTTATTTCCTTTGGTGACGGAAACAATCCGCCCTTAGCGGTAAAAAGCTCCTGCAAGTCGGACGGAAGCTCGCCTTTGATGAGGCTTTCCATATTTTCGATACGCCTTCCGCATTTTTCGATTATCCTGTCGCAGCTTTCCTGTGAGAGTGGACTTATGCGTATCTCAACCTTGTACGGCGTTTTGCGGGAACCCTGCACACGCGCTTCAATGCGCCCCTTTTTTATTTGCAGATCAATAACTGTTCCGGCTTTCACATAACGCTTCCCGCGGTCAAGTCTGGTCGCGTAGTCTGCGTACTGTTCGAGGTTGCTGCACCACGCCTGCCCCCACCAGCTTGTGCAGATATTACGCCGTGAAAAGGGCTTTATCGGGTCATATGTCAGCTTCTTTTTGGCGGCATTGGCATTAGATGCTTTTACTTTGTCGCGCAGCTCCTGCAGCGTCGGCTGTGAATATACAGTTTCGTTATCCCAGTATTTGCTCATCGTTCACGCCTCCCTCACTTTAATTCAAGCCGCATAAGCTTCAGCAGTTCGGCGTCGTTCATTTCTGTGATCCAGTTCTCGCCGCCGCTGCCGATGACATTTTCCGCAAGCTCCTTTTTGCTGTTTATTATAGCGTCTATTTTTTCTTCTATTGTTCCCGCAGAAACAAGCTTATGCACTATCACGTTTTTCTGCTGACCGATACGGAAGGCTCTGTCCGTAGCCTGATTTTCGACTGCGGGGTTCCACCAGCGGTCAAAGTGTATGACATGATTTGCGGCTGTAAGGTTCAGTCCCGTGCCGCCCGCCTTTACCGACAGCACCATAAACGGCACATATTCCTCACCGTTGAACTCTTCCACCATTTTTGTGCGCTTTTTGACAGATGTTCCCCCGTGCAGGACAAGTCCTTTGCTGTGGAAAATGCGTTCGAGATAGGCGGCGAGCGGCTCCGTTATCTCCTTATACTGCGTGAAAACAAGCACCCGCTCGCGTTTCTCATATATCGTTTCGCAGATATCTTTCAGCATTTCAAACTTGCCGCTCTCGACGGGGTCGTAGCCTTCCTGCCCCATATACTGATCGGGGTGGTTGCATATCTGTTTGAGTTTCAGTATCGAGGCAAGCACCAGCCCTCTGCGCTGCATTTTCGTCTGTTCATTCGCGAGAGCAGCTTCTATCTCTGCCACCTGTTTGCGGTAAAGAACGATCTGTTTCTTTGAGAGCTGAACATATTCGAGTTGTTCAAGCTTGTCCGGAAGGTCTGCAATAATGCTCTTGTTCGTCTTCACTCTGCGGAGTATGAACGGCGATACCATGCCTTTCAGCTTCTGATAGCCTTCGCGGTGCGTATCAAGCTTCTTGGCGAAATTCTTGAACTCCGCGGACGTTCCGAGCAGTCCCTTGTTAAGAAAATCAAACAGCGACCACAGGTTTGTGAGGTCGTTCTCTATCGGAGTACCGGTCATTGCTATCTTATGCCTTGCCGGTATTTTCTTTATCGCGCGGGTCTGCTTTGTGGCAGGATTTTTGACAGCCTGCGCTTCATCAAGAATCAGGCAGTCCCATGTTGTCCCGTTAAGTTCCTCCATTCGCGCTGCCATACCGTAAGTTGTGATGTGCAGGAAAATATCGTCGTCCTCCGGCATTACTGCCCCTTTTCCGTGCATTATCGTGTATTTTATTTTCGGCGTGAAACGCTGCGCTTCCTTTTCCCAGTTTCCGAGCAGCGACGCAGGCACTATCAGCAGCACCTTCGCGTCCTTGTTTGCGACGCGCAGCTTTTCGAGGAATGTCAGTACCTGCAATGTCTTACCAAGTCCCATGTCGTCCGCGAGACACGCTCCGAAGCCCGACTTCTGCATATACAGCAGCCAGTTGAAGCCGGTGAGTTGATACGGGCGAAGTGTTGCTTTCACACCTGCGGGAACCTTCACCGGCTTTATCTCAGCCGGGTGTCGAAGATTTTTCAAAAGTCCGTTCAGCCACTTGCCGTTGGATATTTTTACACCGACATCGACCTCTTTTTCATCGGCACCGCTCTGCATACGGAGAGCCTGTAAAAATGTCAGTTCGCCACCGTACTTATCCATTTTGTCGAGGAGTTCCCGCAGCTCGGCGTGGTTCACTTCCACCCATTTGCCTTTAAGCTGCGCCAGACCCTCTGTCTGTTTCAGAAGCAGTTCTATTTCTTTTTGCGTAAGCGCTTCGCCGTTCACGGAAAGCTCCGGCACCATTGAAACAATCGTGTCAAAACCAAGCATACTCTGCTTCTTTTCGCCGAGAACGACATTCACAGATACAGAGGAATACCTCTTTCGCCACCAGTCCGGAACCCTGCATAATACTCCGCAGCCCTCTATCTCCGGAACGCTTTTCAGGAATGTGTACGCTTCCTCGGCAGAGAATTTCAGCGGGTGGAACATCTCGCCGCTTTCGACAAATCCGCCAAGCAGCGGTGATACCTCCGAGACTTTGTTCAGACACGAAAGCATCGTCACGAGTCGCTCCCTGTCCGATTTGAACTCGGTCAGGGCGTATGACAGCGGCAGGTGCCGCACCTGTCCGCTGTCGTCGGTCGTCGCGTATGTTGCCATGAACGCAAACGGGAACTCCTCGTCCCTGCTTTCCACAAGATGAAAGAATATACGCTCCGGGACGCGAAGCTGCTGTCCCTTCTCCGTGAGGAACATCTGCACCGTGCCGCTGTAATTCGACATTTCACGGTGAAACACCTCGTTCAGTTTTCCGAATATCACGTTGAGCCATTCGGAGTCTATGTATTCTGTGCCAATTCCGAAAGGAACCGCTTCGAGAAGCTCGTCACAAGCTTCTTTCGACAGAACGGCATTTGCATTCTCGCGGACAAGCTCCAGCTCAGGCATTGCGGTGAGAGCCTTTATAAAGTGCTCACTTACATCACGCAGAAAGCCAAGCGACATACTTTCATTCACAGCTGCTGTTTCGGAGCCTATGTCGAACAACGTTTTATAACGATCTGAAATGAAGCGTTCGCGAAGCTCTGTGTCCTTTTCCGTGAGGTTCTCCCCGCTCATATCCGGTATAAATGAATCTTTAATGAAAATGAATTGTAATGGCATTGTGTATTATCCTTTAGAGTCTGATCTGTCTGTGATATTATTCGGCTTTTTTATAAACGATTTTCTTCAGCAGATCGTCAAAATCGGAATTGATCTTTTGTGTGCGGTTGAATATATCATACTCTGCACCGGCTTTTTCTCTTGCCTCTGTTTGCGAAATATGTCCCTTGTCTTTGAGAATTTCATAGCGGTTGAATGACAGGAAGGCGTTCACACTTTCGGCAAATTCCTGCATAGTAAATGTGTTCTCCCGCTCTATCAAGCCTTCTATGTAGTCGAAATATGCCGAAACGCCTCGTTCGAGCTGCCGTATCTGCTGTTCGGTGAGGTAATTGTTTGCAACATACGAATCGGATTTCAGTATCCGCCCGCCGGGAGCATTCTTCCAAGTTGTAAGACCCATATTCTCCTTTGTGTGATCGGCGCTGTCATACACTATCTCGGCGGCGGTTTTTCCGGTGATAGCGTAATGGAACTTATTCTGCACAGTCGCATAGAACTCCGCAGTGATGTCGGAATTTTTATCGTAGTCTATGCTGCATTCGGCGAAAATATCTGTTATCTGCTGCCAGATACGGCGCTCGCTTGCCCTAATGGAGCGAACGCGTTCGAGCAGTTCCCGGAAGTAGTCTTTCCCGAAAGCGGTCATGCCCTGCTTCATTCTGTCATCATCGAGAACAAAGCCTTTTGTCATATATTCCTTCAGAATGCCGGTCGCCCATATTCTGAACGCAGTCGCTCGTTTAGAATTTACACGGTAGCCGACTGAGATGATAGCGTCGAGGTTGTAAAAATTAGTAAGGTTAGTCTGCGTTTTTCCTTCAATAGCGCCGTGTTGAGTGGTTATTTCCATTTTGGAAACAACCACTTCTTCATTGAGTTCTCCCTCAGAGAAAATGTTTTTTAAATGCTTGCTTATTGCAGGTGTCTGCACATCAAACAACTCCGCCATGGCTTTCTGTGTTATCCAGAGCGTTTCGTCCTTTATCAGGGCGTTGACTGAAACATCATCATTTTCCGAATGGTACAGCACCATTCGCATTTCCTTGTTCTTATCCTGCATTTTGTGCACTCCATATCCGGTAAACAGTGGTCTTATGCTATCATATAGAAAACTATCCGGTTTGTCAGTAAAAACACAGCTTCCATCAGTCATTCCGAAGGAAGCTGTCACGTTAGATCAGGGAGGCTGTGTTTACAGACACATCGGGCGTCTGTCTTAACAACGGCTGTTTCATATTCCCCGCAAACATTGATTATAAGCGGGTTTCACGCTTTTTATATTATAGCACATTCCATGAAACTAATCAAGCTGTTTTTGAGAAAAGAAGTGGAATGCTGTGCTGGATCGCAGATCACTCAGAAAAATCAGATATGAATGTATATATGTTCAGGCAATAGTTATCCTCACTGAACTGTCGTCCCCCGCGACCCGTTTCAGTTTTCCCACGGTCAGCATTTCATCTACTGCCGTAGTCAGCTTCCTGGTAATACCTTTATACCCCATTGCCGCCGCGAGCTCGGTGAGCAGTAACGGCTTTTCTTTCAGCGCCACGAGGATTCTGTCCTCATAGGCGCGTTTTTTATTGGATTTTTTATCAGTTGCAATAAAAAAGCTGTGAACAGGGATCGTAACGGACAAGAAACCTCGGCTGTCGTCCATTTCAAACTGTGGCAGACCGGAGCCGTTCTCCGTCAGCGCCCGTATTGCGTTTGGAAAGCCGGTGTTCCTGCCCTCGATAAGTTTCAGCTCTTTGAGAAAGTCACCTATTCGACGGTTGCGGTAAACTCTTGCACGTATATTGTAGGCTGCAATACTCTCGTCGGAAATGCTCCTGTCAAAGCCGGGGAAGCTGGTTATCTCGATACCCTCAGGCATTATCCGCACAGTGATCGGCTCATTTATCTGATAGGAGCGATGATAGACCGCGTTCGACAGTATCTCCTCAATCGCCGCGAACGGATAGTTGAAAATTTTGACAGCCTCCGCCTTGTTCTTGTCTTTTATTGTGACTTCTTTTATCGTGTAGTTGCGGATATACGCGAGAGCGTCACGGAGTTGGCGCTGAATCGGTCCCGTGAACACTTTTTCAGTCATGTTAGTGCCGGTCGGATCGGGAATATCGACTACTTCTATCCTCGCGTATCTGAAATACTTTTCGGGCTGCTCGGAAAACATCAGTATGCCCACATTCAGCGGTTTAAGCCTTTCGGGAGGTCCCGAAACGAGCTGCATATCCTTCGCGAGCTCCAGCGCGTCCATTTTCAGAGAACGCTCATAAAGCGAGCTTCCGATCTCTTTGAGGTGCTCGCGTATAAGCCCGATATCGAGATCGGTCATTTCCGCCGCAAGGTTGGGTCTGTCATCAAACGGAATGTCAGTCGAGATGTAAAACAGCTCTTTTTCTTCGTCGGGTGAAGCGATTATCGTGCTGCTGAACTTGCGGATATAGTAGTATTTCGTGGATCTCTTCGCTTCTTTGCCGTAAACGTCGAGCGAAGCCTTATACGGACGCCCATAGCCGCCCGATACCCATATCACGATAACATAAACGCCGTTGTACAGAACCGGCTCAACAACGGGGTCATACAAAGGCTCGATACAACGACAGTAACCGACGAGTTCCTTTAATATGCCGTCTATCCGTTTCTGCTCAATGCCTTTTACAGGGAATACCGGCGAGCCGTCCTTTTCATCGACTCCAAGCACAACGTACCCGCCGCCGAGATTGTCTATGTCGTTCGCAAAAGCGCAGATCGTGTGAATGACTGCGTTCGGGTTAAAGTCGCCCTTAAACTCTATTCGCGTGGATTCAACTACCCTGCTGTTTATCAGATCATCAATGTTTACCGGAATTGCCATAGTTCAAGCCCCCTCTCGATATTATTATACAACTGTTCGACGATTTTGTCAAGCTGCTCGACGCAATTTTGTCGAGCTATTCGACAAAATTGAGACAGCTTTGTCGAATGACGACAAATCCCATTAGTTATAACATCAGAAAGTATCCGCGTTTACT
>CAMOKN010000053.1 GCA_946617595.1 uncultured Clostridia bacterium | reverse complement strand
GAGAAAATGAGATGATTGCGCCAAATGCAAGGAAAGGCTCCGAAAGCTTGCTGACGCAAGGTGAGGAGACTTGACGAAGCAGTTGGTGCAAGCAGTTCTTTTTCTCTCAAATGGGTTTTTAGAGGTTCCCTTTAATTTATTTAAGACCCATAGCTGCACGTATTCCATATAAAAAACAATGCACCTGATCGAAATCAGGCGCATTATTTTTATAATCAAGTCGCTGTTCACGTGTAAGGATGATTTTGATCATATTCAACAGCCTTTTTATGGAACTCACCCGGTTCCATTGAATCATAGCAGGTCTGCTGCCATTTAGTATAATCCAATTTCTTTCGCAGAATGAGAGATATAAATAGGAATCACTAAATCGATCTTTATTGCATCTCATTCCCACCTGCGTTTAAGCACATCGCTCTTCAGGAAAAGCGTGTTCTTATCCGAGGATTTTATGGGGGTGAGTTTTTTCTTTTTTACGAGTTCATTGATATACTGTCGTGAGCAGTTCAGCAACTCGGCGGCTTCCGCAGCGTTTATCACACGAAACTGCACGAAACGGGTAAAGTCTCCTGATGACAGCGGTACATCCTTCCCGTTGTCGTAAAGATCGGAATAGGAGATCGTAACATCGTCGTTCCATGCGATGCCGTAACCGCCGGTCATAAGGTAAGCACTGTCTGACTGGTCGGGGGCAGATCTCAGAAGTGCGGCGAGTCGGTCATTCTTCTTAATGGATTTATTGATATTGCAGCGCTTGATCTTACCATTGCAGAAAAACACAAGGTATTCACCGCTTCCAAGAGGTATAATATCCTCGATCTTCTTTCTGAAACGCTCAGTAAGGTCCGCGGGCAGGTCACACTCTTCGAGAGGCTCGATATAATAATCATCCTGCGCACATCTTCCGTTTGCGAGAAGCAAAAGTTCGTATTCGTCGTAGCAGCTCAGTCCGTTATCACGCAGTATCTGTCCTAAATTCTGTCTGTCGGTGGGGATAATACGCTGCTGTACCCATATCTTGCTCCAGTAGGAATTAATAGTCTTTTCATTCCTGTCCGCAAACGAAGAAAGCAGGATAGGTGTTTTCCATGGGTCGGCATTGTCCGGCAGCTCAATAAAAAAAAGCTTGTCCTTTTCATAATAAATCAGATACGCAAGAATATCTGTTCTGTCATCACTTTTTATTGCAAAGATCTTCATAATAACACCAGCGTTTCCATATCATTTCCCATATCTTTTCCGCAAGAGCGGATGATATAATATCTTCAAGTCCGTCCAGCAATTTATTCTTGTCCGATTCATGCAGCAGTGATAATGAGGGAAACTCTCCCGACGGTATCAGACCGAGGTTGTCCTTAGCCGAGTGTGAACCAACAAAGCACTGCACCGGCTTATCTTCCATAACATCGTATGCTGCTATGTCATTTTCGCTTCTGCATAATGACAAAAGTGATAGACCGTGGTCAAACAGCGGAGCAAGTCGTACCGTCCTGCGCTTTGTATTGCGAAGCACCTCGATGTTTGCGCCATGTCGGTCTCTGTTCAGTATAAGGAAGTCCACAACAAGCATCTGCCGGACATACTCAGCCCACCCTTTGCGTATGCAGAAATCGAAAGGACTTTCTCCGCTCTGACGCTCCATTTCGTAGAAAGTATCGAGCGCGGTTTTGTCCTCGCCCGGTTTTCTGAAATTCTCGGACATACACAAGTATGTGCTGATCTTCTGTCCGTCAACAATAATATCTGCATTTATCAGAGTATATGACAGATGTTCGATTCCGATTATTGTCAGAAGTCGGTCAACTATGATCTCGTTGACACACTCGTGACCTGTTACACCGTTCATCACATCATAGTTAGACAGCTTATAATACAGCTTTTTCCCGTCATTTTCGGAATATGCTTTCAGGAACGACCCCGCTGTGCCGGACGAATTACGAACTCTCGTCCAGTTAAGATATGTCAGATCCTGCTTTTCATGAATAATATCCGCCATAGCATCACCTTCTTCACAACAATTATATCATATTACTTGACGTATGTCAAGTATATTGCTTAACAAGTGACCACTCATACACAAATCGTGGGAAATGTCAATGCCCTACGGACAAAATCTGGCTTATATCAAGAAAACTATTGCTTTTTCCCTCAGAATATGGTAAAATAATAGTGCTACATAATACAAATCGAATAAATCCGGATGATCTTTGTATAAGTATTGGTCTTTATCCTGCTTATTCTTGCGGTGCTTATTATAAAGCCTCTTTCGTTAATGTATTTTATTCAGGAATTCTTGTCATCGTCTGATGATTTGTCGTTCAGGTGCCAGAACCAAGACCCACCGCTCCTGTATGACATAACGCCGAGCTGTTTCTTCGCTATATTTATGGTGCTCTCGGAAATTCCCATAATTTTCAGTTTCCGCAGCATTTCGATACTTCTAACATCTCTGTATTCAAGCATATTTGAGATAGTTTCGACCGCAAGTTCCTGTTTGCGTTTGCTGCTGTTGATTTCGGGTACTATATCGCTGTCCATATCACATCGCCCGATCCAGCGGATACCTTTTTGCCCTTCAAGCGTAAAAGCTATCATAGAGCCTTCCGGTGCCAAGCTCGACTTAACCGGAAACATATATCTCAGAGAGCTGTCAGCTTTATCACGGGCTATCATCAATACGCTTCGTGCAATAGCTGCTATATCTATCGTCCCGAGACCGCGGTAAAGATTCTTTTCGCCGTTGGCTTTATTCATATGACCGATGATTACGACCGCACATTTATATTTCGCTGCGATATTTGATAGTGACTGTAATTGTTGCCGAATTCTACCGGCGCTGAACATATCTGTATGCTGAGATACATAGGCTTGCAGTGGATCAAGGATAAATAATCGTGCATTTGTCTTTTTTATAGCCATTTCAATACGGCTGTCTTCCAATGTCAGAGGGCTTTCCTCATCGACTATATACGCGATCTTGCTGCAATCGGCTCCCGCAGCTATCAGTCTCGGCTTTACGGTATCGGACAGATCATCTTCCAATGTCTGATACACGACGTATTTCGGATCGCTGATACTGTATCCGTCGGGCATTTACCAATAATGCCATTCTATCGTCAATTATATCAAGACCTATTAAAGAAATAAGAGTGGTTGGTACAGACAAAGGACACGAATCATACGATATTTCAGGTAATTACTGGGGAACCACAAATACCAATCTTATAAAGGCACAGTGCCTTGATGCAGATCAGAATGTTTCACTAAACCAGCTTGTTCAGGAGCCTTTCCTTACCCTTGAAGATGATATGTCCGATATCTATCCTTTTGTTACTGAGGCATACATCACAGACCGCGACGGCAACCGTATAGACACCGTAAGCGGCAAGCAGCAGGTGACCCTGCACGTTAAATTCAACCGTGATATGGCGCAGGATATCCAGCCTATGGTAACATATGGCGGAAGTGAGCCCTACACCGACTATCAGCACGACGGCGACTGGGTCGGCGCAAGAGAATGGGCATCGACATTCGTTATCGACCCGCTTGTTGATACGGGCAGAATGTATATCCGCATAAAGGGCGCGGCTGCCGCAGACGATAGGTGGCTCGTTACCGGCGAGGACAGCGCACGCTTCTTCTTCAACATTACCAAGAGCGGCGCACAAGCTATGACTTTGCAGGGCGTAGGTCTCGGCGGCAGAAATGAGCTCAGCTGGGTACAGGACGATTACGAGACTCTCGCGGGTTATAACATTTACCGTTCGGAAAGCTATGACAGCAGCACAGATGTTTCCGGGCAGAACTTCAAAAAGATCAACACTTCGATCATCGGCGGCGATGAGCTTACTTTCGTCGATGAGAACGTTACGCCGAGCACAGATTACTACTATTACTTCACGGTAGTTGACACCGATATGAACGAATCCCATGCTTCCAACGTTGTAAAGTGTACACCTACCGAGAGCGAAGCACCGGTAATCGTGCATACGCCGATAGAGAAAGCAACACCCGAGACACAGATAATAGTTATCGCTTCTATAACGGATAATATCAGCGTAAAGGGCGCAACATTGTATTACAAGAACGTTTCGGCAAATGAGTGGAACAGTGTTAATATGAGAAACACATCAGGTGCAATATATCGTGCGACTATTTCATCGTATGAAGTCGGTGATGAAAACATAGAGTATTATATAACAGCTACAGATGGATCAAATATTGGCACTTCAGGAACAGCAGAAGAACCTTATGTTATACTCTGTGGTAATAAAACAGTGACATCGATTGCAGTCACCGCTCCCACAAAGACAACATACTTTGTCGGAGAAGACCTCGACCTCACAGGCGGCAAGATAACGGTTTCTTATGATTACGGCGAGCCTGTTGAGATTGATCTGACGTCTGCAATGATTGACGGTTACGACAAGACCAAAGCAGGGAAGCAGACTATCACAGTATCTTACGAAGGCTTTACAGATACATTTGAAGTAACAGTAATCACAAATGCTCCTGTAGTTGTAAATGGCAAGGATTATGACACGCTTTCCGCTGCCATCGCTGCAAATAAGACGGGCGATCTTGAGATCACGATAAACAAGAGTATCACCGAAGCAAAGGCGATTACGATCCCGAAAACAAACACTTCGGCAAAAATAACCACTGCCAAGGGCGTTACACTTACTCTTGGCACTCCCACGATCACAGCAAACTGCGAACTTGTTCTTGATGCGGCAATTGCTTCTTCAAAGGCAAACGCAAAAACTCTGACTATCAAATCCGCTGCTGACAAGAAAGTGACGATCAACCGTCTTGACACATCACTTCCGCTCACACTTTCGGGAGCAAAGACATCTGATTTTATTCTCAATACAAATGAATCTGTAAATGTTCTCTCGGCAGCTACTGTAAATGTTGAGATCGCTTCCGGTACAACTGTGGTACTTAATGCCGGAAAACTCACACCCACAACTCTCTCCGGTGCCGGAAAAGTCATTGCTTACGGCGCAT
>CAMOKN010000052.1 GCA_946617595.1 uncultured Clostridia bacterium | reverse complement strand
GCCAGAATGCCGTTTCGTATTCCCCGACCGCCTCACGCTTTACAACGTGCTGTCTGAGAGAGAAGCTGAACACGGAGCCTTTTCCGTACTCGCTTTTTATGTCCAGAGAACTCCCCATCATATTGAGCAGGCTCTGTGTTATCGTTATGCCAAGACCCGTTCCTTCTATGCCGCGGTTTTTGACTTCATCCACACGCTGAAATGCCGCAAAAAGCTTGTCTATGTCTTCTTCCTTTATTCCGACACCGGTGTCCGCGACGCTTATGTTCAGCATTATATCATCAGGGCAGTCCTCTATGTCATCATAGCCGATACTGAATGTAACCGTGCCGCGCTTCGTGTATTTGACCGCATTTGACAGTATGTTTGTTATCGCTTGTTTTATGCGTATCTCATCGCCGTTGAGGAACTTAGGCGTGTTCCGGTCTATGTTGACTACAAATCCGAGCCCCTTTGCTTCGGCAGAGGTCTGAGCCATATTCACAAGGTCGTTGAGCACCGACGCGAGATCGTACTCCACATTCAGTATATCGAGCTTTCCGGCTTCTATCTTTGAAAAATCAAGTATGTCGTTGATAAGCCCGAGCAGGGTGTTCCCCGATGTGCGTATATGCTCGGAATACGCGGCTATCTCCTCGTCCCTGCATTCCCGCAGCACCATTTCGTTCATGCCGAGTATCGAGTTCATGGGAGTGCGTATATCATGGGACATTGTTGACAAAAAGTAAGTCTTTGCTTTATTGGCGTTCTCTGCCTTCTGCGCGGCGATCCTCAGATCCCGGCTTATTTTCAGAAATACAGCCATATCAAGTATGAGCAGAAGGATCAGCGCGAAGAAGATCACTGCCGTAAAGAACCAGTCGATAGTGATAGTTCTGAGCTTTGATTCCGGTATATAGGATATAAGTGTCCAGCCGTTCGTAGGAAGCACAGGCGTATAGGAAATAAGACTGGGTTCATATTTTGAGTTCAGTATCGTCTTAGTTCCCGTACCGGTGGTGATATCATGCTCAAATCCCGCGAGACCGACACTGTCCGTCTTGTTGTATGACCGGTAAAACTCGAAGAAATTTGAATTCTTGACCGAGCTTGAACGTATCATATAGCTGCCGTCGGAATCAATGATAGAGATCTCGGCATCTTCATAGTCCTCGTTGGGGAAAACCCATTTCTTTTCAAGTATGGAGACCGGAAGTACGCGAAGAACCAGAGCTTTACGTCTTGTACCGTCAGCATCAAGCGTGACCGTTCTGCAAAAAGCGAGTGACTGAAGTCCGTTCACGGGATTTGTGTATGTCCTTGTGACCTGTACCGATGTGCTTTCCGTTCCTTCTGAAAAAACGTCTGTAAATATATTTATCCCTTTGTACGAGACCGTGCGGTCGTTGGGGTCTGTCTTGTGAGCCTCGGTAGAGAAGCCGGAATAGACACCGTTTTCCTCAAAAATTATCTGTGCGGACGCGCCCTGTACTGTCAGGGCACTTGTCAGGAACGTCATAGCTTCATCGACAGTCATTACATAGGCGTTTATTGTATTTGCCCATGTATCGCAGATATGCTGCTCACCCTCAAGATAATTCGCAGTGACGCGCTCCATTGCGACCGTGCTTGCCAGGAAATATTCGGTCTGCTCACGGGAACTCTCGTTTCTTTTATCATCTGCATACCGTATCACGAAAAATATTATAGCGAATATGATAATAAAATTCGCAGACACAATAAGGAACTTTTTCATTGCGTTTTCTCCCGCGCATACTATATAATTACATTTACCCATTGTCCATTTTATCATATTTTTTATAATTTGTCAATGTTACACCCGTTTTTTTGCGGAAATCAATGCTTAAATAGCAACCGTCATAACAAAAAGAGCCTCTCACGGGAGAAGCTCTTTTTACTGTTATTATTTCATTTTGACCGAAATATTGCGGGAACTGTTAAAAACCTGCCGCGCTTTCATCACCGCGGTATATGTACGCAAAGCGGTCGCTTATCATCAGCATTATATTCAGTCGGCGCTGCCTTAAAAATGCCATACCGCATTTTCTCTTTTTCTTATATCACATCATGTCAGCCGGTTTGTCCGCCGTAACGATAATCCACGCCGGGTTGAAGTTGTATTACATTTTACACTGTTTTGCGCGTAAAATCAAGATTTGTATCCATATCACCGAAAAAAATTTTCATATCGGAGAGAAAACGACTTGACAAAGCAATTCCTACAAGGTTTCCGTGAAGATCTACTATAAGCCGGCTGTTAAGGCTTCCTCGAAGGACGGAAAAGTTATCCTCAGCTGGAACAAGGTTGACGGCGCCGAAAAGTACAGAGTCTGCAAGTACATCGGCGGAAAGCTCGACAAGGTATCCGATACCGCATCAAACGCAGTCCGTTTCAGCAAAGTTACCGAAGGAAAGACGTATAAGTTCGCTGTAAAGGCTTATGTTGACGGCAAGTGGACAAAGGTTTACACAAGCGATATCGTAACTGTAACAGTAAAGTAAAGACGAATGGAAGTAAAGCTCCACCGGTGCAGCCGGCGGAGCTTTACTTTATATAAAGAAGCCGGCGTTGATCCTGCAATGATAAACTATTGCTTCGGATCGCGGGAAGAATTGCTTTATAATGAAGCTTATGCT
Source organism: uncultured Clostridia bacterium (assembly GCA_946617595.1). Taxonomy (GTDB): domain Bacteria; phylum Bacillota; class Clostridia; order Oscillospirales; family Ruminococcaceae; genus Ruminiclostridium_E. The sequence continues at coordinate 1,466 of CAMOKN010000052.1, read as the reverse complement.
CGCATATTACAAGTACCGCAAGGGGCTTACGCGGTGCTCTGTCATGAGGAGATAATGGAGCTATGCGGTATAGACCTCAAGAATGAAGATGCTCTGAGGAAATTCATTTACGGCAATGCTGAAAGAATGACAGGTGACTGAATTATTTGTCTTTTCTGAATGCAGCGGGCGAAACTCCCACATATTTCTTGAATGTCGTGCTGAAATAGCAAGGGTCACGAAATCCGATGACTTCCGCTATCTCCGCCACTGACAGCTTATTCTCTGACAGCAGTCTCTTCGCTTCATCTATCCGTCTGTGGGTCAGATAGTCGCCGGGGCGCATATTCATCGTACTTCGGAACAGACGGCAGAAGTGCTGATGGGTGACACCCGTAAGCTGCGCGAGATAAGTCATGGGAATATCCTCGGCATAGTTGTCATACATATATTTAAGCGCGGGCAGGAGCAGTGACATCTGTCTGCTCTTTTTATTGTCAGCGTCCGTCGCGAACAGCCGCCGGAACCCGATGATGTAGTCATAAACAAGACCGGAGCAGGTGTACCCGCTGTACAGGATATCTGTTTTCTGTGATGTGAGCATTTTCCCGAAAATGTCCTCCATATATGCCGTATCATCGGTTTCAGCAGCTATTATGCCGGTCATTCCGAGAGCGGCAAGGGTATCGTCACAGCCTTTGCCGTCAAAGGCTATCCAGTTCACTTCCCATTGCTTTGTTGTCGGATAGTATCCGTGAGCCTTTGCTTTTGGCAGGAATACGAATGTGCCTTTGTGCAGTTCTTCGGTTTTCCCGTCGTATTCAAGCACGCCTTCACCGTCGGCACAGTAAAGAATCTGATGCCAGCGGTAGCCGTCCGGTCTTGAAATGCGGCTCTGATATCGGCTCCCGCCTATCCCTGTGAGCAGGAAAGGCAATCCCGAAAGTTCCGGGTTATACGGATATATGCTTTGTTCTATTTTCAAAATTTTCACCTCTGTATCATTATAAATGAAATGCGGTTATTTGTCAATATGAATCAGTAACCAGACTGCAAAAAGCGCTATACACGGATATTATGCCTTGTGGTTTTAAAATCTGAACATTTCAGCCTGCGCATATTTTCAAATTCTTATATTGAAAAATTGAACATGAGATGGTATGATATATACAAAGGAATACAATAAACGTCGGGAGGACAATTGCATGAATAATAATATACCGGCTGCAATAATTCTTGCTGCCGCAGTAGCGTTGGCGTCAGCCTGCGGCACAAGCGTCGGGCAGCAGACTGCATCTGAAAGCAGCACCGCCGCAGCTGAGACAGTGACAGAAAACACAGCAGTTGTGACGGAAGCGGATACACAGCCTGCGGGAATGTCCGAAAAGACGCAGAAAGTGTATGACTATATCTGCGGGATTTTCGGAAAACAGATGCTCAGCTGTCAGCAGGAGTCAACATGGATGGGCTCGCCGGACTATGAAATG
>CAMOKN010000051.1 GCA_946617595.1 uncultured Clostridia bacterium | reverse complement strand
GTGGCTTCGGTTGTGCGCACCGGAGATAGGTTCGTGCCGCGGAGCCCGGATTATCACGACATTTAAGAAGCTGCCGATCACGGCGCCGAGCACAAATGCGAGTGCAATAAAGATGATCGTGTACCAGACCGGAAACCGGCCGTCAAATATACTTATCATAACGCATATCCTTTCCGAATGGATTATATACCCATTTTATCACAAATTCAGTTCAATATCAACCATTTAAAGAAAATTATTCAGTGAGCAGCGCCTTACTCATTCCCGCGTCAGCGACAATGCGCGGACCGGATAAAAGGCTGCTCACGAAATATAAACCCGGAGGTCAGCAAATGAAAAACATACCCATAGGTCAGATACTGCTTGAAAGCGGATATATCACCAAGCAGCATCTGGAAGATGCCCTCGTAAAGCAGAAAGAAACGGGTAAGAAGCTCGGTGATATGCTTCTCGATCTCGGTTACGTTTCCGAAACTCAGCTTGCGCAGGCTCTTTCGCAGAGACTTAAAGTCCCCTTCATCGATCTTACCACAACAAAGATCGAGACCGAGGCAGTAAAGAAGATACCGGAAGCGGTAGCAAAGAAAAACTGCGTTATCGCGTACAAGATCAACAACGGAAGACTTTATGTCGCGACAAATGACCCTGTAAACTTCTACATATTTGAAGAACTCAAGATCCAGACGGGTATGGAGATCAATGCCCAGCTCGCCACACGTTCGTCCATAAACGAAGCTATCGGCAGAGTTTATTCCCAGGCGCAGGTTACCAACGTTATGGGCGATATCGAAAAGGAATACGACGCGAATGCTGCTCTTATGCAGGATCAGGCTTCCGACGGTTCCGAAGAGCGTATAGATAACGCGCCGGTAGTTAAGCTCGTAAACACGATCATAGAGTCCGCTTACCGCGACAGAGCTTCCGATATCCATATCGAGCCTTTCAAGGACAGGACAAGGATCCGTTACCGTATAGACGGCGAGTGCGTGGAGAAGATGGCGGTAAAGCCCGCAGTCCACAGCTCCCTCATCACCCGTATCAAGATCCTCGGCGGTATGAATATCGCCGAAAAGCGTATCCCGCTTGACGGACGTTCCAGTGCCGTTATCGACGGCGTCAACCAGGACCTTCGTATCTCGACGATACCTACGGTTTACGGAGAAAAATGCGTTATCCGTCTTCTTGCAACAGGCGACGAAAAGGCAAGAAAGATAACCGATCTCGGTATGACGGACTACAACTACGAGATGTTCAAGCAGATCATACGCTGTCCTAACGGCGTTATGCTCGTTACCGGACCTACAGGTTCCGGTAAGTCCACCACTCTGTATGCAACGCTCGGTGAGCTTTCAAAGCCGAACGTAAATATAGTTACAGCAGAAGACCCTGTCGAAAAGAAGATCGACGGCGTCAACCAGTGTCAGATGAACGAAAAGGCGGGTATGACATTCGCAGCTGCGCTTCGTTCCATACTCCGTCAGGACCCGGATATAGTAATGGTCGGAGAGATCCGTGACGGTGAGACTGCCGATATTGCTATCCGTGCGGCTATCACGGGACACCTTGTGCTCTCGACACTGCATACTAACGATGCCGCTTCCACTATCCTGCGTCTTGTTGATATGGGCGTTGCACCGTACATGGTTGCTTCTTCCCTTGTCGGAGTTATTGCACAGCGACTTGTAAAGCTGCTCTGTCCGGACTGCCGCGAAAAGGTAATGCTTACAGACCCTGCTGACCTGAAGCTTGTCGGCAAGGATCAGCCGGTAGAGATCTACCAGCATCATATAGGCGGCTGCCGCAACTGCCACAATACGGGATTCAAGGGCAGAACCGCTATCCATGAGATCATCGTTTCCACCAACGATATAAAGGAGCTTATCGCCGCGAACGCTACTGCCGAGCAGATAGGCATCCAGGCGCGCAAGAACGGCACAAGACTGCTTCGTGACAACGTTACGGACATGGTTCTTGAAGGAAGAACAACAATGGATGAGCTTGTAAAGGCTACATACTCTGTATAATTCAGGATTGGAGAACAAAATGAGCAACAATAATACAATTGACATCAACCAGATTCTTGACGAAACAAGAGCAATGGGCGCTTCCGACCTTCACTTCACAGCGGGACTTCCGCCTATCGTGCGTCTGCACGGTAACATCAAGAAGGTATCGGGATATCCGGACTGCACCGAGCCGATCATCGTAAACGTAATCAACCAGATCACTTCAATCAAGCATAAGCAGACCATTCAGAAGGGTCTCGATGCCGACTTCTCATACGTTTCAAACTCCGGACACAGACACCGCTGCAACGTGTACAGACAGAGAGGCTATCACGCTGTTGCGATGCGACTCTTAAGAAACGATATCCCGACTCTCAAGGATCTGTACCTGCCCGATATTCTCGGCGACTTCGCACTTAAACCCAGAGGACTTGTGCTTGTAACAGGACCTACAGGTTCCGGTAAGTCCACAACTCTTGCGGCTATGATAGACCACATCAACCGTCAGAAAAACTGCCACATCATCACTATCGAGGATCCTATCGAGTATCTGCACAACCACAAGCAGTCCATGATAAACCAGCGTGAGATCGGCGTCGATGTTGACAGCTTCGCAGGTGCGCTCCGTGCGGCTCTCCGTGAGGACCCGGACGTTATCCTCGTCGGAGAGATGCGTGACTTCGAGACTATCAACGCGGCGGTTACCGCGGCTGAAACGGGACATCTCGTTCTTTCGACACTTCATACCACGGGTGCTGCGGATACCCTTGACCGTATCATCGACGTTTATCCGCCTCACTCACAGGGTCAGATCCGTTCACAGCTTGCGAACTCCATGGTAGGCGTTGTATCACAGACACTCTGCGCTACCACAGACGGCAGAGGACGTGTTGCGGCACTTGAAGTTATGGCTGCGACAGACCCGATCCGCGCAATGATCCGTGAAGGCAAGATATTCCAGATCCCGAGCTCCATTGCAACCGGACGCAAGGACGGAATGTTCTCCCTTGATCAGGATCTCGCCCGTCTTGTCCGCAACGGACGTATCTCAAACGAGCTTGCTCTTTCGAGATGCCAGGATCCCTCCGAGTACAAGAGATTCCTGCAGATGTCATAAGTCTGAATGCATTCATGACCCCCGGCAAAACTTTCGCCGGGGGTTTTTTGCAGAAGTGAATAATGAATAGTGAATAATGAATAATTGCGGTATCGCCTGCGGCGATGTATCTGAATCGTGACGAGATATAAATGCACCGTGAAAATATACAGTTTGCGGTTCCGAATCGACTGCTCAATTGGCAAAATATACAAATTACTTCAAAAATCCATATTTTCTTAAAAAAACCTGTCACCTTTTGTACTCAAAAAACGTTTTATATAATAGAAGCGCAAAAAACAAAACAAATGACCCCCTACAAGTCAGGCGTAATGCGCAAACAAAGACTCCTCCGGGACAGCCCCTACCTGTGCCGGAGGAAGAACGGAGGATAATGGAATGAAATTTAAAAGGACAAGCGCCGCACTCCTTGCGGCAGCACTCGCGATACCGTCAACAGCGATCTGTGCGTATGCGGCGGAGGACGAGGCAATGAAAACAGAACTCACCTATGTAAAGCAGAGGATCGATATCCCCGAAGATTATACCGAATTCAGCTACCGCACAAGTACCGAGCAGAACGGCACACGCTACAACTTCACCTGGGAAAAGAAGGACAGCACCCACGGTGAGCGTATCAATGTCGGCATCGTCGGCAAGGTCATCAAGAACGTGTATGTCGGCAATTACTACGGCGACGAGGAAGAGTGGAAGCCTTCATTCGCAAAGCTCTCCGACAGCAAGATACTTGCTGCAGCAAAGAAGTACATAAACGAGATCAACCCCACAATTGCCGACAGAGTGAAGATAAACGAGGATTCGCTCAACATCTCCCTCTACGGCAAGGAGGCTGTTCTCAGCTTTAAGCGTACCGCAAATGATGTCGATGTTACCGGTCAGACCGGCTCCGTTACCGTTGACAAGAACACCGGAAAGCTTATAAGATACAATTTCAACTGGATAAACGGCGCGACATTCTCGGATACAAAGGACGCTATCTCAAAAGCTGATGCGCAGAAAGCATATAAGGAGCTGTTCCCGGTTGAGCTTGTATATACCCTTTCCTATGACTGGGAGAAGGACGAGCAGACTCCGCACCTCATCTACCGCCAGACCAAGGGCGGTCAGATAAACGCCTTCACCGGAAAGCTCTCCACTTACGATGATTACGATGCTTATCCGACAGCGGAAATTGGGGACGCGGAGATCG
>CAMOKN010000050.1 GCA_946617595.1 uncultured Clostridia bacterium | reverse complement strand
TTTTCATACAGCTTTTTCACCCACTCGGCTTCACGCGGTTCCACAGCAAGATCAAGGACTTCCCTGCCCTTCTTGTTAAGGCGGCCGTTCTTGACGGTGCAATATCCGAAAGGTACGGGACCGCCCGTGTAGATTCCTTCAGCGGAAAGCTGATGAAGTCGCGTCTTAATTCTTATCGACGTTTTTTCACTTTCGCCGGAGGCCTGCCAGAAGCGGATATAGTTCAGAAGTTTATCAACGTGAGTCTCAAACTTCTGCTCGCCCTCCTGAGTACTCCATACTTGAATACCATGCTTGACGAACCATTCAACAATGAACGGCGTTTCGTCGTCGATACGACCTATACGGTCGAACATGAACACAAGCAATATCTGGAACTCCCCACGGACTGCCGCAGCTTTAAGATCCTGAATAGCGTCGCGCTTCTCCGCCGACACCTTAAATGCGGATACTCCTTTTTCGAGGAACTCCTTACCTATGATCCAGCCATGTCGTGCTGCAAATTCACGGCACTCTTCCTTCTGCATCGGGATGTCGTTCTTCACTTTATCGACCTGCCCGACCGTAGATACACGATACAGGCAATACGCGATTGGCTTATGCGGGATATCGAATCCATAATTATTATTTGTGTTTTTCATTTTAACCTCCATTGTGTCTGATACAACGGAGCAAATGAAATCTCAAATTGTCGCTGGTTCTTTTTCAGTTGTCAAGGAACTATTTTTGTTTAGCTCAAATCGGTTGTCACGCTTTACCACATGATAACACATTTCGGGGCAAAAGTCAAGATTTCGGAAGTCAATGTCAGGGGTACATAATTATACATATTGTATAATTATTACTTGAAAGGGGCGACCTGCGAATTTCATATTGCAGAAGTTGCAAAAATACAGGTCGGGGGTACCCCGAAACAGTAAAAACATAGTGTACGTATTCTTCAAAAAAATTCTATTACTTGCAAGCACAGAAAGTATACGTATACTTTCCAAATTTTAGTGGGAACCCCCACTAAAATCGTTGAAATTCCTGCATCTGAAAATGCAGGAACTTCATTCTTTAGGTTGCACCTAATACCGCTAAGAAATCAAGAACCTTATAACAGAATGTAATATTTTATACCAAAAGACAATCGGTTACGCAAAACTAACTGCGCAATATAAAAAATTAATTAATATTCAAATGGATATTTTACATTATGTGCAGCAATATCATAATATCGTTTAAATCCGTCGGTGCTTTCCCATGTTTTCCATTGACCTATGGTATTTGGAAGAAAATACCAAACTCCGTCATCGCCATCATCTCGATCTAAAATCATATCTTCAAACTCATTATTGTTCATAGACCACTCATGATACTCGTCTTCAATATACAAAACATCTTCTTTTATCTTCTCATCAGACCAATAGAATTTTGAAACATATAAATGATTTTCTTCGACAGAATACCAAACAAGTTTATCATCAAGTTCTATTGCCTTAACTATTGCACGTATAGGATAATCCCACCTAATCGCGAACTTGATTTCATAGTTTCCGTTTTCTGTCTTTTTATAGCTTGTACCCCAACTGTAAGATATTGTACGTCCGATATTTTTTTCATATTCATCAAGACTTTTAACATCAAACAATTTATTAAATGTGATATATGGGTGCTCTATCTTTTTTTCGTTACCAAACGGATCACTGTCAAGAAAATATTTTTCAAGCGTTTGTTCTGAACAAACAACTTTATTCCATACATAATATGACATATTTCTTTTTCCTTATAATATTAGGATCTCGTAAAATCACATACACCATGACTGTAAACAGCACGCACAAAACCACGCTTTCGATCACAAGCATCACAGTAGCTTTTCCTTCCACTCGTCCTCTTTGAAACCTGTCAGCACGAAATTAGCGCCGACAACAAGCGGGCGTTTTACAAGCATGCCGTCCGACGCAAGCAGCTTGAACTGTTCGTCCTCGCTCATGTCGGGCAGCTTCTTTGACAGCTCCAGCTCACGATATTGAGTGCCGCTTGTATTGAAGAATCGTTTAAGCGGCAGACCACTCATCTTGTGATATTTTCTAAGCGTTTTCTCGTCAGGGTGATCGGTCTTTATGTCAAGCAGCTCATATTTTATCTTGTTATCATCTAACCATTTCAACGCCTTTTTGCAGGTCGTGCATCTGTTGTAGCAATAAACTTTTATCATGGTGTTACCTCCGTCAACGTATTTCCCGTGTCTCGTCAAGCATCTCGGCATCGGTGTTTTCCTCCACGAACAGCGATATTTCGTCCATCAGGCTGTCCGCTATTGCATTATGCGGAACAATTGCAGCCACGCCAATGACGATGATCTGATGTGTGTCCTGCTCGTCTATCTCGGCGGCGGAAACATGAAATTTGTTTTGCAGCCTTGCGACAATGCTCTTGACGATCATTCTTTTCTCTTTCAGACTATGAACCCACGGGGCGTGCAATCTGAATATCATTACAGCTATTTTCACTTGCAGTATCTTTCAATATCTTCTTCCGATATAGTCACGCCGACGTCCCATTTGAGCTGATACGCGAGCATATCCGGCAGCTGCACTTTTCTTTCGTTGCTGTTTTCGTCTGACAGTATCAGCGTTACCATTGGTTCCTCGCCGGGCATGAACCCCTCGCAGCCGTTGTCGGGTTCGATAAGGTCGGTTATTTTGTAATTCATAGATGTCTCTCCTGTTTAATTGCAGTTCAGTTTATATCTCTGACCTTGTATGTGCCGTCGTAAGAGATCATTTTATTCTGTAATAGCAGGTATTCTTCCCGCTTTCCTCTCGCTTGATTTCTCCGGCTTCCACAAGCTTTCTGAGCGCCCCTTCGACAGAGCTTAAGCTGAGCGACGGACACAGTTCTCTGATATCCTGCTTGGTGAAACGCCCGATTTTGTTCTGCACAGCAAGCCTCACCGTATCCAAAGCCGGGCGTTTAGTCTCCACAAGCGCAAAGCGGTCTTCAAAATCCCTGTATGCGGCAATAATAGTTCCCAGCAGGTATTTTATAAACGGAACCGGATCGTCCTTTCCCTCATGCCACCCATTCTGTGATGCCAAAAGAGCCTCATAATAGAGATCCTTGTTCTTAGCGATCTTTGCTTCAAGGGAGATGTATTTTCCCACATAGAACCCGCTCCTGTAAAGCAGAAGCGTTGTGAGAAGCCTGCTCATGCGTCCGTTTCCGTCGTTGAACGGGTGTATGCAAAGAAAATCGTGAATGAATACCGGTATCGCGATAAGCGGTTCAAGCTCCATGTTCCCGATGACGCAGTTGTACTCTTCACAGATCCTGTCGAGCGCCTCCGGAGTCTCATAGGGCGCAAGCGGCGTAAAGAGAATCTCCGTATGTCCGTCCGGATATGTCGAAGTGATGTAGTTCTGCACATTCTTCGTTTTTCCCGCCAGCGGATTATTCATGTGACTGTATAGAATCTTATGAAGCTGCAGAATATAATTCCGCGTGATAGGTATAGCATCAAAGCTCTCGTGAATGATGCCGAGCACGTCTCTGTACCCTGCGATCTCCTG
>CAMOKN010000049.1 GCA_946617595.1 uncultured Clostridia bacterium | reverse complement strand
TTCCACGCTTTTGATATGATGGCGCCGAATGCACCGATCAGCAAAAAGGCTGTCAGGTTCGTTCTTGATGCGTATGAAGAATTCATTTCCGACCGACTGACAGGAATTGACCCGTGGCAGACAGTACGCTCAAGCCTCGGTGCGGCTTCTTCCGAAGCAGATTTCGACAGAGATCAGCCTATATTGTTTAACAATGGCTCCGATTAATCAGAAGCATATACCAAGTTTCAGAAATTATGGGAGTAAAGCGCTAAGTATCATTGAAGCAGTTTTTTTGTGTCTACTTTTATTGACAAGTGCAAATTGATACACAAATTGGCAATTAATGCCGAAATCAGATCCAACAAAACGTGAAATTAATTGCGAGTGCATATTGACAAAACGTGAAAATAATGATATATTAATATCAGGGAGCGTGATGTTTATGTACAGAAATGCAATAACAGAACTTGAAAGATGGAAAGACAATCCGCGCCGCAAGCCTATGATGGTATGGGGTGCACGTCAGGTCGGAAAGACATATCTTATCAAGGATATTTTCGCGGACACATATTATAAGGGCAGTTACATCTATATCGACTGCCGCGTTGAAAATGACATCTGTGATTTCTGCGAGGATCATGTCAGCGCAAAGGAAATAGTCGAGTTTATTTCGGCAACTAAAAACAGGCGAATTGATGAAAATGTTCTGCTTATCTTTGATGAAATACAGGAATGTCCGGCTCTTATAACAGCGCTGAAATACTTTTGTCAGGATATGCGGAAGATACCTGTTATCGCTACCGGATCTATGGTAAGGATAAAGCTCCAGCGTCTCAATAAGAAACGCGGCAAAGGAAGCAACGCAAAGCCATTCCTGTTTCCGGTCGGGAAGATAAATCAGACTACGATATATCCTATGAGTTATGATGAGTTTCTTCTTAATTATAATCGTAGATTATACGATCTGATATATGATGCTTACAGAAAAAAAGAACCGCTTGATGAAGCGTATCACAACACCGCGCTCGAAACGGTTTATAAATATCTGCTTATCGGCGGTATGCCCGATGCTGTACAGACTTTTCTTGATACCGACAGTTATTTTGAAGCAAGAGAGGTGCTTACCGACCTTTATGACAACTACCTCTCAGATATGGAACTGTATCAGGCAAGTCCTGAGGCTATCGTTCGGTCACGAAAGATTTTCGGGAGTATCTATGCCGAACTCAACAAGGATTCCAAGAACTTCAAGTCCGGATTGATCGAAAAGGGGAGCCGCACACGTGATATGAGATCTCCGATAGACTGGCTCACCATGGCGTATGTCGTGCATCAGTCATTCCAACTCGGGGAGCATATAACTCTTCCGCTTCTTAACGACGATGATTCAACCTTCAGGCTTTTCCTAGCCGATGCGGGAATGTTTGCTTATCAGAGCGGTATCAATTCAGCCTCTTTTATTTCTGGGGACACGAAGAACACGCTTTCGGGGATATTCTTTGAGAATTTTATTGCAAACGAGCTTGTTGCAAAGGGAAACAAACTGTTTTATTGGCGCGGCAGGAATGATGCTGAATTTGAATTTATTGCGGAATCGAACGGTAAGATATATCCCATAGATGTCAAGAAAGGTCGCGGTTCTCTCAATTCTCTCGGCAAGTTCTCCGAGCATAACAAGTATGAAAAAGCAATTAAAGTGGCTCGGAGCAACTATGGATACAACGAGGAAAAGCGGATCCTGACTGTTCCGTTTTATATGTTCTTCCTTGTCGCAGAGGATCTGTCTGTCGGCAGAGAATTATAAAACAAAATAGAAAGCGATGTTCCGATTATTATGGTTCCGAGAGTAATATGAATATGGTAACGATATCGTCGCAGATATGCTCTATAAACAGGGCTACGCGCTGTACTTCTTCAGGAACGAAAAAAGCACGATAGAAATGGATTTCTTCGTGCGTGACAAGGATCCTCTTATTCCCGTTGAAGTCAAGGCTAACGACAGCAGCACTCCCTCGTTGAACAAGCTGATCGAAAAGTCTGAGTTCAGTGATATTATGTACGGTATTAAGCTCGGACGCAGGAATATAGGCTGGAATAGAAAGTTTTACACATTCCCCTATTTCCTGACATTTATGCTGAAAAGGTGGCTTAAAGAGAAGTAATTTGAAGTAATGCTATATGGTTTTTTATGATCAACAAATTTCCGGATGATCATATTTCTAACAGATTATTAAAAAAATGTTGAGCATCTCAAAATCTTTTATTGTTTGTATAACTAAATAAATGGCGAGGCATCGTTCTAACAAATTTCCGTGAAATTTCCAAAAGGGGTTGTTTCCGCTTGTTTTGTTTGGCTTTAATTTACAAATATGAAACTTTAAATCGAGCCAAATATAGCGAAATATTACAAGAAAATTGAAATAAAGTGTCGCTTTTCAAGTTGGGGTGGTAGAGGCCGTGGGTTCAAGTCCCGTCACTCAGACCATATCTCGTGTCCGTGAAGCCGCTTGTAGAGCGACTTCACGGATTTTTATTTTCCTGAGACCGGGTCTTGTCCGTTATTTGTCCGTTATTTGTCCGTTATTGTCCGTCACACCTTTGTGGGTCAAATAGGTGGCGCCTTTTCTAACTTGCCTTATCCTGCAAATCGTCATCAACAAGCACATTTTTCTTCTTCTTTGAGAAGTCCAGCACCGACGCGATAGCTTCACTTGCACGGGCGTTTGCGTCCTGAAAAGCGTGCAAATATATAGAACTCGTAGTCGTGATCGCGCTGTGCCCTAATGCACTGGAAACCGCTGCAATATCTACATTCGCGTGGATAAGCGAGCTCGCGAAAAAGTGACGAATACTATGCAATCCGTGAAACGGAATATCATGCTTCTTGCAGAAGCGTTCAAGCCACAAGTACGGCATACCGCAGAACATCGGCTCTCCGTTATCCTTGATAAAAAGACGGTCGCTGTCAACCCACTTGCTGCCCATGAGCTTTGCCTGACGTTCCTGATCTGCCTTCAACTCTTTGAGCAGATTCATCACCAGATCCGGAAACTTGAGCGAGCGCTGAGACCTGCGGGTCTTGGTAGTATCGGTATAATACCCTTTAGCCTTGGTGTAATTCGATGTACGGCGCACACTTATGATGTTATCATTAAAGTCAACATCTTTCCATTCGAGCCCCATCATCTCACCGCGGCGGAATCCGCTATAAACTGCAAGAATCATAAATGCACGATATTTCAGCGGTGCGTCTTCTTCGAGAAGTTCAAACAAGTGCTCCACTTCTTCAATGGAATAGATCTCCTTTTCCTTTCGTTCGCCTTTCGGGATAGAAACGCGGCTGCAAGGATTATCCGGAACCATAGACATCTTGACTGCATAACTGAATACATCGGAAATGAAGCTGAGATGATGTATCACGGTCTTGCGCGCAAGCGGCTTTCCGGTCTGCATATTCTTTCCGTTGAATACGAGATCATTCACGAACTGCTGAATGTGGCGGCTGGTGATCTTATTCACTTTCATGTAGCCTATTGCCGGATAAACACGCTTTGTGACCTGCTTCATACGCTCGAATGAGGTGGTGCGGAGATTTAGCCTTGCATACTCCTCAAACCACTTTTCAGCAAGTTCCTCAAACTTCATTGCAGTCGGTTCCGCACACATAAGGCACTTTTCTTCAAAAAGAACAGCCTGCCTGAAAGCTTCCTTTTCCGCCTGTTTCGGTGTCATTCCTGCCGACGGCTTCCAAGTTATCGTCTTTTCTATCTGCTTTCCCTTTGTGTCGTAACCGCAGAAAACTCTGATCTGATATGAGTCACCGCGCTTTCTGATATTTGCCATAATCTGAATCCTCCTGTTCCAGACTTACGATATCTCTACAATCCCATTATAACACTTTTATAATTTAAAGTCAAGATGATTCTGTACTACAAATGGGTTTGTGGGATATGTAAGTCTATCATTTCATTGTTAATGTTATCTGTCTTTATAGTTTTGCTATTGCCTTGCGTATGGGCGCAGCGATGTACTTCTCCCACTGTTCTTTCAGCGAATGCTCCTGAATGAACTTCATCACCTTATCCCACTTGTCTTGTAATTCTTTGTGCAGCTTTTGCAGGGTAGTAAGCTCGTCGGTTGTTTCTTCAACGTTTCTGGTGAGCGTTTCGTTGTCCTCGGTGAGCTTCGAGTTCTGCTCTTTGAGGGCTTTTATCTCGTCTGTAAGCTCGTGAACGTAATTACCTATAGTCTCGTTCTCATCGGCTAAACGCCGATTGCGTTCAAGCAGTGCGCGTTCGTCGGCGACTTGATCATAGAACCGTTCAAAACTGTTGTTGACATTTTCGAGACTGTTCACGAGGCTGTCTCGCTCATGCATCAGATCTTCTTTCTGAGATTTGAGTTCGGAGATCCTGTTTTTCAGCGTCTCATTTTCCGAAACTGCCTCAAATGCGGAATCACGGGTGACCACAAGCGTTTCGGCGGACTGCTTTAACTTATAGTAGTCATCACGTTTCAAGGCTACCATATTCAGCGGCAGATTCTTCGCGGAGATCTTTTCTATGTCCTCGATTCCCTGAACGTTGGTTTCAGAGCGTGACAACTGCTCCTGCGTCTTTTTGAGTTTGTATTCCGCAACAGACAGATGCTCGGCGACGCTACCCTTTACACCGCGTTCGAGATCATATCTGCAAGCCCTTGCAATATAATCATACCACTCGTCCTGCAAGCGTGAGTAGCTGTCACGACCTTTCCAGAACTCGGAGCAATTGATACGCCGACAGGGCTGACCTTTTCTGTCCAATCCTCTTACGGTAGGAATGAACGTGATATGCATGTGAGGAGTTGCTTCGTCCATGTGGACGACTGCCGAGACCACGAACTGTTCGCCGCCGACTTTTGATGTCACGAATTCGTAGGCGTCCTCGAAAAAGCGTTTTGTTTTCTCGGGACCTAGTTCATCGAAAAATGCCTTGTCCGATGTTATGATGAACTCGCACAGCACGGTGCTTTGTTTCTCGCCCTGCAACCGGAGATTGCCTTTGAGCTGCTGGTGGTCGCGGATTTTGTTGAACGTATCCCAGTAACTGCCCTGCGGGGCCTTGAGGTGATAGTTCTCGCTCGATCGGGATCGGTCTATGTCCTTGTTGCTGTAATTATGATTCTTGCGTTCGTTGTGCCGTTCGACGAGTGCGACAGCTCCGACCTTGTGATTTTGATTTCTGATAATTGCAAAACTCAAATAATTTTTGCCTCCTTTCATTTTATTTTTCTTCGGGCTCTGCCCGATTTTTTCTTCGGCGGCGTATGCCGCATTTCTGAGGGGTGCAGAGGAACCGCTGCCCCGCTGGGACTATTTGCCTGCAAATAGTCCTAGTGGGTTACAACTATTCCGTGGGGTATAGTTTTTCGCGGAGAGACTGTGTTCAGTTTTTTCCGACCAAAAGTCGTGACCCCCTCAGAAATGTGTGCGGGGTTGTGCTGCAAAAATGGCTGACCCTGTGTGCAGGAGTGCCGACGGTTTTATGCAGCACCTCCCAGATACGCGAGCAGCGCCGCCTTGTTCACAAGTATCTTTCCGTTCTTGCCCGCGCCTGTGCGTATGCAGGGAATCTTGCCCTGAAGCACGAGCTGGCGGACCGTGTGTTCGGATAATCCTTTGACCGCTCCCGCGCACTCCTTGAGTGTGAGCATCTCGGCGGGCTGCTGCGGTAACAGTATCGGCGGCAGCGTTGTCGGTTCGTCATCGACATGGAGTTCCTGCTCCAGCCAGTCGGTGATCTTTGCGATGATTGTTGACTTCTCTCTTCTTGTCATTCTTTTTTCCTCCTTGACATTTCATCGTTTTGTCCGGAAGGTGCAGATCATTTTTCCTTCCATAATTATAGGGGTTTTGCAAACGTTTTCTGTACCGCCTTTTTTGTGATTTCTAAGGATATGACAAAAGAAAATGATCTGGCATATCCCCGGTTGGCAAAATTGTCCACAACCCTTCCGGACTTTTCTTATTTTTGAGAGAGACGATTTTCTTGCAGGCTGGTTATGTCTGTTTTTATCTCTTTGTAACAAATCACAAAATACCGCGGCTTATCTTGTGCAGATTTACAACTCGCAAATTAGTCCTCTCATATATAGGGACAAAAAAGGTCGATTTTGTAAGGTGTTTTTCCCTGCTTTTTTGATTTTTGTTTATTTTTTCAGAGAAATTTGTAGCTTACAATAAACCAGAGATGATTTTTGTTCGTTTTATGTACATATTACCGTAAGCAACATTGACTCGGAATGGACCGAAAATGTAATAAATATTTACTGTTTTTATGTAAAAAAAGAAACAAACTGTTTGACAAAAGCAAGAAAACGGAGTAAAATATATATTGGGTTGTTATAAATTATCATCAATGAAGATTTGGAGGCGAGACAGATGTCACCTGAAGAAAAGGCAAGACTTGTGATAGATTCAAAACTTGAACAATCCGGCTGGGCTGTTCAGGATATGCCTGAAATGAATATAAATGCTTCCTTGGGTGTTGCTGTCCGCGAATTTCCTACAAGCAGCGGTGAGGTCGATTATGCTCTGTTCGTTGACGGAGAGCCTGTCGGTGTCATCGAAGCCAAACGCGATGAATCCGGAGAGACCATAACGAGCGTTGAAGAACAGTCGTCCCGATATGCTGGCAGCACATTCAAATGGATAGCTCCCGGTTATAAAATAAGATTCGTGTATGAAGCTACAAGCAAGCTGACACGTTTTACAGATTACAAAGATATAAAGTACCGGTCAAGAACCGTGTTTTCGTTCCACCGCCCGGAAACGCTGCAATATCTGCTGCAGCAGCCGGATACCATAAGAAACAATATGAAGCGCTTTCCTGAGCCAGACACTGAAGGCTTCCGCGACTGTCAGATAAAGGCTATCAACAATCTTGACAAATCGTTTGCACAGAGCAGACCGAAGGCTCTCGTTCAAATGGCGACAGGTGCAGGTAAGACTTTCACTGCAATTACAGAAGTTTACAGACTTCTCAAATTCGGCAAGATGAACCGCATACTGTTTCTTGTTGACACCAAGAGCCTCGGTGAACAGGCTGAGCAGGAGTTTCGCGCGTATATGCCGAATGACGATAACAGACCGTTTTCAAGCATTTACGGGGTTTACAGGCTCAAAAGTTCGAAGATGCCGCAGGACACACAGGTTTACATAAGCACCATACAGCGTATGTATTCCATACTCAAAGGCGAGGAGCTTGACGAATCGGCAGAAGAAACGCCTTTCGCGGAATATGTGTCGGCGGATTCAAAAGAGCGCAAAGAAGTCGTGTACAATCCCAAGTACCCGCCGGAGTTCTTTGATTGCATCATCGTTGATGAGTGTCACAGATCAATATACAATGTCTGGAGCCAGGTGCTTGAATACTTCGATGCGTTCATCGTAGGACTTACAGCCACCCCGGACAAGCGCACATTTGCGTATTTCAACGAGAATGTCGTCAGCGAGTATTCGCGCGAACAGGCTATCATCGACGGCGTTAATGTCGGTGAGGATATTTTTGTCATTGAGACCGAAGTCACCAAAAACGGTGCTCACATAATGAAACAGATGATCGAGACACGCGACCGCTTGTCTCGTGCAAAGCGCTGGAAACAGCTCGACGAAGATGTCGAGTACCGTTCTACGCAGCTTGACCGCGATATAGTCAACCCGAGCCAGATCAGAACGGTTATCCGTACTTTCAAGGACAATCTGTACACAAAGCTGTTCCCGGGCAGGCGTGAGGTTCCAAAGACGCTTATATTCGCAAAGACCGACAGTCACGCCGATGACATCATTCAGATCGTGCGTGAGGAATTCGGTGAGGGCAACGACTTCTGCCGCAAGATCACCTACTCCGCACAAAATGCCGCCGAAGCCCTGAACTCGTTCCGAAACGCATATAACCCGAGAATAGCCGTAACAGTTGATATGATAGCTACCGGCACAGATGTAAAGCCTATCGAGTGCCTTATCTTCATGCGCGATGTCCGCAGCAAGAACTACTTCGAGCAGATGAAAGGACGCGGCACCCGCACTCTCGG
>CAMOKN010000048.1 GCA_946617595.1 uncultured Clostridia bacterium | reverse complement strand
GGAGCCCCAGCGGGTGCAGGGCAGAGCCCGCCGTGGACGGGGGCGGAGCCCCAGCGGGTGCAGGGCAGAGCCCGCCGGGGACGGGGGCGGAGCCCCAGCGCAGGGCAAATTCTCAATAATACCCGAACATATCGTTGAAAAAACTGTATGTATCGGGAGCTGCTTCTTCGAGATGTTCGGGTGCAAGTATATAATACGCACCGGCCTGCGCAAAATACTCCGCAGGAAGCATCTCGTCATATCCGGCAACAACATATATCCTGTTCCACTCGTTTTTGTACGCGGACCGGAATTCCTCAGAATGTGCGGAAGGCTCGCCGTGTGTGTTGTCATAAGCGTGAAAAAACTCATGAGCAACTACTTCCATACCGAATACCTCGGTCGAAATATAGATAGTCCTTCCCTGTGTCAGCCCGTAGGCGGAACTGATACCCGAATCGTTCATGGGGATATCAAGATCCGAGCCGGTAAAATACAGATTCTCACAGCATTCAAGTATATCATCGGGAACATATTCAAGCATATACATATAGTTGCTCAGATTAACAGCATTTACTTCACCGGCAGTATAAATATCGACATTTTTATACTTTTGGTAATATTGCCGGTCTGCCATGAACCTCAGCTCATAGTTGCTTACAAGATGCCCGAGAAATATTCCCACAGAAGCAGAGACAACTATCATTATTATATATTTCAGCGCCTTTTTAAAGCACAGCTTTGCTTCGTATGCCATTTAACCGCCTATTGCAGTAAAATAAAGAGCTGCAAATACTCCGGCAGATGCCGCAAGCAGTCCGATAACACACAGGCACAGGATAAACGCACCTACACCGAAAAATCCCTTTTCCGGCATTTCCGTTTTCACCGGCATTGCAGCCGGAACAGTTTTATCCTCTTCATAAGTGACATTATCGGTCGGGATAACAGGATCATCTTTGGCAAGAGATATTGCATTTATGTCAGAGGGGTGCGGTATTTCAGGCGAATCGACCGCTTCATGCTTTATCTCTGCGACAGTTTCACTTACTGTTTCCGCAGCATCTGACAGCTTTTCCTCCGGGATAACGTGCTGCTCAGCATGAGCCGCGAGATTTATTCCGCACGCAGGGCAGAATAAAGCATCGTCCTCTATTATTCTTCCGCATTTTTTACAGATCATCTTGTTTTGCTCCTTTCGACACGCTTCAGATCGGCAGGTGTCCTTCTTCTGAAATACTCAAACAGGTACTGCTGTGCTATACCCTTATAGTCTCCCATACATTCAGGCAGTCCGTCCGCATAATACTCAGCTGTTATGCGCTTTATCCATACGTCAGACGGAAACGCCTCCGTCTTGTGATACGCAAACAGCAGCACACAATCAGCTACCTTGTCGCCAACTCCGGTTATCGTTTTGAGGTATTCTTTTCCCTCATCATACGACATATCATATATTCTGTCAAGCCCGACAGCCCCGCTGTTTACCTTGCACGCGGCATCAAGTATGTACCTTACGCGGAATCCCGCTCTCAGCGGTGCGAGATCCTCCGGCGAAAGCTCTGCAAGCCGCTTCGCGGTCGGAAAAGACCACATTCCGCCGAATCTGTCGGTAATCTTCTCCCCGAACCCCTCACACAGTCTGTCTATTATGCCCGTGATGCGGGGAATATTGTTGTTCTGCGAGATTATAAAGCTTATCAGCGTTTCAAACGGCTCCTGACGCAGTATCCGGATACCGCCGTTCTCCTCGGCAGCCTCCTTCAATGTCTTATCAGCTGCAAACTGCCGTATCACCGCATCATAATCGGTCTGCTCGTCGAAATACATGAGCCAGAACCTGATATCCTCTTCACTATCGGCTGCAAATATGACTCCGTCGCTGCACTGCTTCACCGTCACAACATGAGAGCCTGAGATCCCATAATATGTGCCGTTCTCACTTCTCCGCCAGCGGAAGCACTGTCCACTTTCAAGTGTCTGTTTAAGGTCGAGCCTGCCTGTTTTCCAGTAATACTCCATTTCCTGACCAACCTTTAAAAATTATTACTCATAAAAATCTCCCTCCGTGGTTCGCAGAGGGAGAGAATATCCGATCAATCGCCGATAGTGATAGTATCGGGGAATATATTGCGGCTTTCTTCTTTGTTAAGGAATGTCGTGCTTACATAGCCCTGAATGATCGCTCCGTCGTTTACCGTAATAGTAGAAGCGCTTATATCACCGAATACGACAGCATCGCTCTTCAGCTCTGCCTTCCCTGTAATATCAAGATTGCCCTTTATCTTACCGTTCACATTTGCGTATGTAGAGGTAAGATCGCCGATAAGCAGCGTGTCTCTCTCCATGTACGCATTGCCTTTCATCTGTATATTTCCCTGTATCTGCGAGGTACGCATCTGCGCGTTGTTGCAGGCTATATTCCCGACGACTTTTCCGTTGAGGTCTATATCCTTGGTCGTCTCGATATTGCCCTTGACATTTCCGTCAACACTCATATTCGCGAACGAACGGACATTTCCGTCTATAACGGTATTGCGTGAAATAACTGTGATCTCGTCATCATCACCGGCAGGTCTTGCATAACGCGCGGCACTGAATATTGACTGCTGCTCGTTTGCGGGATCGGGACTGCCGAAATTGCCCGACTGGTAGCTGCCTTGATTTGTCTGCTGACGGTAGCCGCTCATATTAGGATTATATCCGCCTGTACTCTGCTGATAGTTTCTGTAATTCTGGCTGTACGAATCGTTTCCGTAACCGCCCATATTTAGCTGTTGAGCATTTGGGTTTTTCCGGCGGTTATCAGAATTTACCTGATTCTGATACGATATGTTTGCTGACTCATAATTTACGGAAGGATCATTTCTGCGTGAGGCTGAATTATCAGTCTGAGCTGTGCCATAAGGCGGAACTGTGCCGGAAAGATCGGTAAAATCAGACATACCGCCCGTATAAGATGCAGCGCTCTTTTCAAGTGTGAGCGTTTCGTTCTCTTCGACAGGCTTCTGAGCGGGAGCCGAAACTGTATCTCCAGCAAAATTCATATCCTGAGGAGGCGGCGGAACATCGGGAGCCCCCGGCTGATAATTACCGATCTGATAAGCGCTCTGCTGTCTGTTGTACTCATCTGCCGCTGCGGCAGCCCTGCGCTGTATCTCGTCATACGATGAAGCATCGTCCTGCGGTCTTACGGCATCGAACTCTCCTGTATCATCGGACGCGGAAACCGCGCTTTTCATCGCATCGACCTTATTGGTGCGTTTAGGCTCTTCTTTTTCGGTACCCGTGAGTTCCCTCAGAGCCTGCTGAAAATTATCCTTTATACCCATTTTTCCAAATGGCGGAAATCGCGAAGATATCCGCACTCCTTTCAATATATGAAATTTAAAGAACTACAGATCTTATTCTCAGAACTGTATCGGTTTAACGCTTTCAGTGAGTTTTGCAAGCTTATAGCCGCGCTTGTCGCTTATCAGAGCCTTTATGATATCCTCAAGGACCAGAACTGTGTTATATCCGCCGTTGTAGTCGTGCATCAGTATAACTGCACGGTTCACATCGGCAGTCTGACTGAGCACGGCGTTATACATTTCTGTCCATGTTGCGCCGAGTGCATCACTGCTGTCAACGTTCCAGTCGAAATAAATGAATCCGCGCCTTGTCATCTCCGCTATCAGATCTTCACGAATCTCGGTGTTGTAATCATTAATGCTTCCGCCGGGGAATCTGAACAGATTGCATTTTATCCCGGTTGCCGCATATACTCTGTCATAAGCTGTCTTGAAATCCTCAAGATAATCCTCAACGCTGGCATATATCTTGTTATACTCATGAGTTGCGGTATGGATACCTATAGTATGACCTTTATCTGCGATCTTTTTCAGACGGGCGTTGCTCTCGTCAGTTCCGTCCGGAACTACGAAGAATGTAGCCTTTATATCATAAGCATCGAGATAGTAGAGAATATTTTCCGTATATCTCGAAGGTCCGTCATCAAAAGTCAGATAAACATAGTCCATATCCAGATCATAGACTATATCATCGGGAACCTCGGCATAAAGTTCGGGATAAAGCGACTCATACGCAGCATGAGGAACATCGGTAGTCGTGATCTCAGGTTCTGTATCATCATTCACGGTACCGGACTCGGTTTCAGATGATGTTGCGGGAGCGGCGGTAACGGCTTCTGTTGTCGATTTTGTGGAATACGATGATGTAAGCACCGTTCCGTCAAGTCCGGCAGCCGACTTGTACATTGAAAGATCTTCGGAACTTACAAGTCTCAGGAATCCTTCCTTATCAGAAAGGCAGTCTTTGTATAGGCTGTAGAATTCATCAGCCTCGTACGTGTTTGCGTGTTCCGATAAACGGTATTCGCTTATATCGTCCCGCAGTCTGCGATTTTCATCTTCCGATTTGCTCAGTTTTGAGTTTAGAATAAAGCAGAATACCGCAGGAACGGCTATCAATAATATCGTCACAACAACTATGACGTGCTTAAAAAATTTGACACTTCCGAAATACAAGGTTTTAGCCTCCGGTTCTGATCACATATACTTTATTATAACTTATTATCGCGCAATTGTCAATTGATTTTTACTTCCACACAGATATTTTTATCATATTTTTTACTATTCGTCAAATCACGGGCTCTTTTTACCAGCATCAACACATGGGTACCTCTAAAAACCGCTTTGAAAAGAGAAAATGTGGCAGCCGTGTCGAAGACGAGGAAAGGCTCCGAAGGCTTGCTGGCGCAAGGTGAGGAGACTTGACGAAATATTCGACGCGGATGACTCGTTTTCTCTCAAATTGGGTTTTTAGAGGTTCCCTAAAGTTTGTCAATGAACGGTAAAAACAGACCGCTTCTGCTCTGTATGCATATTTCAGGCAAAAATGTCAGTTGTTCCGGAGATGCCTGGGATATTTGCAAAGAGAGCTGCGGCATATATTCAGAGTTATAATTTGCCGGCATACAGGTGCATTGGAGCAAAAACAAAAAATATGATTGACATTTTACGTGTTTATGGTATAATAAGAGGTAATAATGATTACTATATAAACCGGAGGTCAATATGAAAATACTCTATAACAACGGACAGACGGGCGAATGCCCCAAGGAGGAGGAACTTCACGTTCTGCGTCATTCGGCGGCGCACATAATGGCACAGGCTGTGAAGCGCCTTTATCCGCAGACAAAGTGCGCGTACGGACCTGCAAATGAAAAAGGATTCTACTATGATCTTGATCTCGGCGATGTCAAGCTCACCGACAGCGACCTTCCAGCTATCGAGGAGGAAATGAAGAAGATCGTCAAGGAGAACCTGCCGTTCAGGACATTCATTCTTCCCCGTGATGAGGCAATAAAGCTGATGAATGAACGCGGCGAGGAATACAAAGTCGAGCATATCGCAGATCTTCCCGAGGACGAGCCTATCAGTTTCTATCAGCAGGGCGACTATATAGATATGTGCGTGGGTCCTCATCTTACCTACACAAAAGCGCTCAAAGCATTCAAGCTTCTGAGCATTTCAGGCGCGTACTGGAAAAACGATGCTTCACGCAAGATGCTCACACGTATAAACGGAACAGCTTTTGCCACATCTCAGGAGCTGGACGAACACCTTAAACAGCTCGAAGAAGCCGCAATGCGCGATCACCGCAAGATAGGCAAGGAAATGCAGCTCTTTATGACCGATCTTCTCGTAGGGCGCGGACTGCCGATGTTCCTTCCCAAAGGCTACACTATATGGCAGGAGCTTGAAAACTATATCAAGGACAAGGAACGCAGCCTCGGATATCAGCACGTTATGACACCGTGTGTCGGAACCGTCGCCCTGTATCAGACAAGCGGACACTGGGAGCATTATAAGGAGAATATGTTCCCGGCAATGGAAGTAGAGGGCGAAAGCTTTGTACTGCGCCCGATGAACTGCCCTCACCACATGATGATATATGCTAACCAGAAGCGTTCTTACCGCGATCTTCCGCTGCGTATCGGCGAGATAGCTCACGATTTCCGCTTTGAGGCGAGCGGCACCCTGAAAGGCATCGAGCGCGGACGTCATTTCTGCCAGAACGACGCTCACCTTTTCGTAACCCCTGAGCAGATAAAGGACGAGGTAGGAAAGGTAGTGGATCTGATCTTCGGCACATACAAGGATTTCGGCATCGACAAGTACCGCTGTGTACTGTCTCTGCGTGATCCTGCCGATAAGGTCAAGTATCATCAGGACGATGAGATGTGGGAGAAGGCAGAGAGCGCACTACGCGAGGTCCTCAATGAGCTTCACATAGAATTTACCGAGGAGATCGGAGAGGCCGCATTCTACGGGCCCAAGCTCGATGTGAACGTTGTTCCCGCAGTCGGAGCCGAATACACGCTTTCCACCTGTCAGCTCGACTTCTGCCTGCCGGCTAAGTTCGACCTGAAATATACCGACAAGGACGGCAAGGAGAAGACACCTGTGGTGCTTCACCGTGCGATACTCGGTTCGCTCGACCGCTTCATGGCATATCTTATCGAAGAAACCAAGGGACGCTTCCCTGTATGGCTCGCGCCTGTGCAGGCTAAGATACTGCTTGTGTCAGAAAAGAGCGCAGAGCATGCTCACAAGGTATATGACGCACTCATAAATGAAGGAATACGTGCTGAGATAGACGAGCGCAATGAGAAGATAGGATATATGATACGTCAGGCGCAGTACACAGAGCGCATACCATATATGCTCATAATCGGAGAGAAGGAACAGCAGGAGGGAACAGTCTCCGTCCGTACCCAGGACAGCAAGACTGTTACAATGGCTGTACAGGAATTTATCGACAAGATAAAGAACGATATACAGACAAAGGCTGTATTCAAAGATTAAGGCTATACCGTGCAAAGACCGCACTGCGGCTTTGCGCGGTATAGTGCGTACCTCTGAAAACCCATTTGAGAGAAAAAGAGCTGCTTGCACCAACTGCATCGTCAAGTCTCCTCACCTTGCGTGGTCTCCCCGGCAGCGGGGAGATGTCGAGCTGGCGAGACAGAGGGTGTCCCCCCCGCTG
>CAMOKN010000047.1 GCA_946617595.1 uncultured Clostridia bacterium | reverse complement strand
TGGGGTCTGGGGAGGGGAGAGAGAGGGAAACTCCTTTCCCCGTGGGAAAGGGGGTTCCTTCTCTCTTCACTCCCCAGTCTCAGGCGCAGCGGCATCTTACTCTGCGTGCGCTTTGCGCCAGTCTGAGTTGGAAACAAATTCCTCAATGAACTGCTCGTTCTCCTTCTGCTCGGCAGCTTTGTATTCCTCGATCTGATGTTCTTCCAGCTTTTCGAGCTTCGACACCTCCATTGTCGCGTCAATAACGACCTGGAGCTGATGCTCGATCTCACGGTTCTTCATAAGTATCTGATGCCGCTTCATGTGAAGCTCCTGCTGCTTGGCATTGATATACCTCTTATGCACTGCGATATCGTTGACTGTAGTTCCCTCGGCGTACATTTCGAGCAGCCTGCGGTTAAGTGCGGCAAGTTCCTCAAGAATACTCTCCAGCTCGGCTTCAAGTGCCGCAAGATCAGCCCTGAGCTCAGCAAGCGTGCCTTTTTCGGTATCGAGGGTCTGCTCGCGGAATTCCTTCAGCCTTTGCAGCGTAAACACGAATTTTTTCAAACAGACACCTCCCTGCTTTCAGATATCAGCTTACTGCCTCTTTAAGCAGTCTTATCGTCTCATCGAGCGAAAAGCTCTCATTTGTTTTCTGACAAAGAAAATCGTTTATCTTATCTATCTTGTTCATTGCTTCATCAAGCTTCGGATTGGTCCCCGGCTTGTACGCGCCTATGGAGATAAGGTCGATATTTGCGTTATACAGCGCCTGGAGATTTCTCAGCTTGCTTGCTGCTTCTTTGTGAGCCTCGTCACATATCATGGACATCAGACGGGAGACGCTTACCGAAATATCTATTGCGGGATAATGGTTCTGTGCGGCGATCTTTCTTGAAAGAACGATATGACCGTCTATGATACCGCGGACGGTATCCGCTATCGGCTCGTTAGTATCATCGCCTTCTACCAGAACAGCATATATTCCCGTGATGCTCCCCTTCTCGAAGCAGCCTGCACGTTCAAGAAGTTTCGGCATCTGCGCATATATAGACGGTGTGTATCCTCTTGCGATAGGCGGCTCACCGATAGACAGTCCGACTTCACGGTTTGCCATTGCAAAACGTGTAAGGTTATCCATCATCAGCAGTACGTCCTTGCCCTGTGACATGAAGTATTCCGCGACCGCTGTCGCAGTCATCGGGCATTTATAGCGCATCATTGCCGGCTGATCGGAGGTTGCCACCACTACTACCGAGCGTGCCATTCCCTCTTCCGCAAGGTCGTTCTCAATAAACTCTCTGACCTCTCTGCCACGCTCGCCGACCAGCGCTATAACATTTATGTCAGCCTTTACCTTACGTGCTATCATGCCCATGAGCGTACTTTTCCCGACGCCTGAACCTGCAAAGATACCGATACGCTGACCTTTGCCGAGCGTGAGTATCCCGTCTATAGCTTTTACGCCAAGCTCTATCGGTTCGGAGATCTTCGGTCGGGTAAGCGGATTCACCGGCTCTCCGGAGATAGAGACGCTTCCGGTATAAGCTATTTCACCCTTACCGTCTATAGGTTCGCCAATAGCATTGATGATACGCCCGATCATAGCCTGACCGGTCTTTACGCGGAGCTTGTCGCCGGTGTTGTCAACGATACTTCCGGGACCCACACCCTCGATATCGGTATAGGGCATCAGCAGCACCTTTTCCGACTGAAAGCCCACGACCTCGGCGTATATGAAACTCTGCATATCCTTTGCATAAATACGGCAGATGTCGCCTATATTACATTCGGGGCCGGAGGATTCGATACTCATTCCGACTATCTTCTCGACCTTTCCCATATATCTGTACATATCATAGCCGCCTATCTCGGCTCTGAAACCACGAAGATCCATTATTTTCTCCTGAATACGTCATTTCCCCGCCATTGGCGGGGAAATGAAAATTATATCATGCGTTCTCTATTTCCTTTTCGATATCGTCGTCATCGTTTCCGGTCTTGTAAACAACGTCCGGAACACCCTGATCGTCCGTCATATCGTTCTGCATCTGTTCGCCTTCTCCGGCTTCATCATCGGCTTTGCCTTTTTTGCGTGAACCGCCCTTCTTTGATTTGGAAGCAGCCTGATCTTTTATCATATCGGTTATATCCTTGTCGCGGTACTTGCCCTTACCGAGCTGTTCCACCATTTTAAGCTGAGTCTGTATTCCGGCATCGGTGATCTCGGTGCCGTCGTCGATCATCAGTGTACCTGCGGGAGCATCTTCAAGAAGCTCTATCTCCACGTTATCGCAGTTCTTGAACACATCTTTCAGCAGCTGCTCGTCGATCTCGGCTTCTTCGCTTATATCGAGCTTTGAAAGAGTGATCTTCACATTTTTGCTTGCGCGGTATTTTTTTCCGGCTTCGCGTATCATTCGCGTGATAAGCCCCTTCTCTTTCTGACCGAGAACTCCGAGAGTGATACGCTGGCAGATATCAAATATCGTGTCGAACAGCTGACGCTCATACTGCATCATCAGCTCACTCTTATCGGCTGTGACCTGCTCTGAAAGCTCTTTCAGTTCAAGAAGGCTTTCCTTGCACTTTTTCAGTGCTTTCAGATAACCTTCGTCATATCCCTTCTTTTCTCCCTCGGCATACCCGTTCTTCTGAGCTTCTTCACCCTGTCTGCGCGCATCTTCGGCAGCCTGTTTCTTTATTTGTTCAGCTTCTTTTTTTGCTTCAAGAACAGTCTGCTGTGCAAGTTCCTTGGTCTTGTCGTAGATCTCGGTAGCTTTTTCTCTTGCACGAAGGACGAATTCTTCCGATTCGCGCTCATATTTGTCGCGGACAGCCTCATATTCGGCTATCAGCTTTTCCTTTTCTATGCGTGCTTCAGTCTCGGAGACTGTACTGTCGGCGTTCATAGCTTTTTCGGCAGCAGCTATATTGGCTTCCGCCTCTGATTCGGAGGAAGGATTGCTGCCGATCCGAGCCGAAGCCGGATTTTTATTCTTATTGCTGGTGAATCCGGAACCGCCGGAATTTGACACTTCCGGGCGCTTGCCGTAAACAGTTTTCATTACAGGCTGGTCGGTGTCAAAATTATTCACATAGACATATCCGCCCATACCGCCCTTGATAATACCGGGCATAGCGCACCTCCGGAAATTGGTATGCTTAAAAACCGAAACCTGAACAGTCTCTGAGCATTGGAAATTATAGTCTGTCCCGAGAGAAAACAAACCTGCAAATTTAAGGCAATACCGCACAAAGCACGGCTAACGCCTTTGCACGTGACTTGCTTGCATCTTTTGCGTCATCTTGCACAGAAATTCCTTGACTTGCGCCAGCAAGCCTGCGTCATTTCTGTACAATCTGACGAAAAGTCTGACGGCGCAATTCACGTACAATCTTTGTGCGGTATAGCCTTAAACGCGAAGCAAGTTGATCTTGCTTTCTTTCACTGCGAAAAGAAGCAGCGGCCTTTAAGAACTATCAGGCAATGATCTCATCTTCTCCGCCCTTGGAGATAGTGAGCTTACCCTCGTCCTCAAGACGGCGGATAATTGCAACGATACGCTGCTGAGCTTCTTCGACATCACGCATACGGACATTATGCAGATACTCGACATCGGTCTGCGTGGATTCCTTGTTTCTCGAAGACATATTTGCGTAGATAACGTCCGCGACTTCTGCGGTCGAGCCCTTGATAGCGACAGCAAGGTCTTTCGGATCGACTTCGGTGATGAATGCCTGTATCGACATAGAGTCGAGATTGACGATATCCTCGAATACGAACATCTTTGAACGTATCTCGTCCGCGAGCTTCGGATCTCTCAGATTCAGCTCGTCGAATATGTACTTTTCGGTCGAACGATCTACCTTGTTCAGTACGTCCGCGATATAGTTTACGCCGCCGACCTCCATGTTTTCGGTGGTGACGATGTTTGCGAATTTCTTTTCGAGCGTGTTTTCAAGGCTCTTTACAACGTCAGGCGACGCGGATTCCATTTTTGCAATGCGCTCAACGACCTCGATACGCATTTCCTTAGGAAGCTCCGCAAGTATTGCCGATGCCTGATCGCTTCTCGCATACGAAAGTATGAGCGCAATAGTCTGCGGGTGCTCATTCTGCACTATTGCCAGCAGGTTTTTATAGTCAGCCTTGCGCACAAACGCAAATGACTTTGATTTGAGCTGTTTTGTGATCTTGTCGAAGAGCGATGCCGCAGCCTGCGGTCCGAACGCCTTTTCGAGTATTTCCTTTGCGTATTCGATACCGCCCTCGGAGATGACCTTCTGTGTAAGGCACACCTCATAGAAATCGTTGAGAACGTCCGTTACGACTTCAACCGGCCAGTAATCCATTTTTGCAACTTCAAGGGTGATGCGCTCTATCTCCTCGTCGGTGAAGAACTTGAACACCTTTGACGCATTCTCGGACCCGATAGCGGAAATGACCATCGCAGCCTTCTGGATCATGGTTATATCATTTGCACTCTGCGGTGTCTGCTGCTGTTCAGCCATACCGGAAGATCCCCTTTCTTAGTTTGTTCGTAAAACGCGGTCATTCCTCGCCCTTCATCCATGTACGGATAAGCTGGGCAACGATCTCTGGATTTGCTGTTGAGAAATCCCTGATCTCCTTTTTGAGCAGTGCATCTCTCGACTCTTCGTCCTGACCGGACAGACTCTGCAATTCAAAGTCGTAGTCTTCTTCTCTGCCGCGTGAACCTCTGCCTGTTCCCATATCGTCCTCTTCATAAGATGAAATCGAAGCCGCCGAAGGATTCGAGCCCGATGAAGCCGCAACTGCCGCAGCCTTTCTCGCACGGATCCTCTTCTTGTTCGAGCCTGCCGCCGCAAGCGCTATCACGAGCAGCACTATCAGCAGCACACCGAGAGCTATTATAATGAATACCAGCATACTTCTTCCGCCGTTGCCGACAACAGTAGAGCCGTCGCCTGCGTTGCTGCCTGTTCTGTCAAGCTGGAAGTTTGTTGCCATGAATGTTACCTTGTCCTGAGACGAACCGATGCAGTCCGCTATGAACTTCTCCCAGCGTTCTATCTCAGCCTGATTGAAGTTCTCCGCGTCATCATCGACAAGCACAGAAGCGGATATGTTGTCATAGCTGTATCCGTCCTTCTCGATCTGCTTTATCGCCTCGTTTACAAGATATTTTATATTCCTCTGTGTCTCATAGTAGAACTCATCGCCGTCGCCTATACGGATAGTAGGATAATCGGGCGAGATATCCGCGTTCACGGTCGTTCCGACAAGTCCGCCATCTTCGGCATTTCCTCCGCCGGCTGAAACGAACTGGTCCTCGCTCACCATACCGCCGCGGGTCCCCTCGGATTCAACGGAAGGTGTATATTCGGTTATCTGTGATACCTGAGCGTCATAGTTCAGCTGAACGTCAACGCCGACTCTGTAATCTCTGAACACACCGTCAAACATATCACCGAGCTTTTCGTCAAGTATGTCGGTTATAGTGTTCTGGAATTCGAGACGTTTGTAGTAAAGCTCAGTCTCGTCCTCAGTCGCAAGAAGATTTGCAACTCTGTCGGTAGTCAGAAGATTTCCCGAACCGTCGGTGACTGAAATATTATCCTCTTTAAGATTCGGGACAGATGTCCTGATAAGATTGTATATACCTTCAATGGTTTCAACGGACAGCGCATGGTCTGTCTGTAGGACTACCGATGCTCCCGGTTCTTCTTTTCTGCTGGAGATAACGTAACTGTCCGCGTCCGGGATAGAAAGTATTACGATAGCCGATCTCACGCCGTCGAACGATGCGAGAGTCGCACGCAGGTTCTCCTGAAGCTGCTGTTTCTGCTTTACGCGCTTGTCCGACTCGGTGGAGAACATACTCACACCGTTGTCCCATATATCATAGTTGAATGTGGATTTCGGATAACCCTTTATGGCGAGCTGGGCTTTGAGGTCATTGACCTTGTTTGCCGGTACAAGTATCTCGCCGTTGTTGTTATATTTTACATCAGTCTCTCCGAGCTCACCGGTAAGCATATTGAGTATCTCGGTAGTCTCTTCGGTGGATGTGCCGCTGTACAGTACGGCATAGTGGGTTATGGAATTTATAATTATAAGGACGATCAGTGCCACGATCACGACTGATGCGATCGCTATAATTGCTATCCTTACTTTTTTATCGAGCCCGGTCCACTTTGTCTTTACCGTTGTGGTGACCTTAGTGAATATCTCTTTTACCTTATCCATACATAAATGCCCGTTCGGGCGTCACTCCTTCACTTCTGCTGCCTGTTCTTCACATTATCCGGTTATATGCTCATTCTCATTATCTCGTTATATGCATCTACTACCGCGTTCTTGATATTCACGAGCAGCTCGGTGGAGATCTCCGCCTTGGCAATATTCATCTGCACAGTTTCAAGGCTCTCGGTATCGCCGAGCATAATGTTCATCATATCTTCGCTTTTCTGCGCCTGTGCTTCGGCTGCCTGGTTCCAGAGCCCCGTAAGAGCATCGAGGAACGTCCCGGTCTTCTGTTCTTCTTCGACCGGTGCCGTTATACTGTTGAGTGTTGCCGCGCCGAACGCTCTGTCCGCAGCGGCTATGGTATGTATCGTAGATGACATCGGGATTATCTGCATGATGTTCCGCCTTTCATAAACTTTTATTTTATCCCACATACTTGCAAATCCGATCGCAAAGCTATTCGTCTCTGCATTCTTTTCGCAGCCGCATCATCATGCTGAGCCGCGTTCTCTCATTACGACGACTTGCCGATCGTCAGAGCCTTGTTCGCAAGGGATTTGAGACTGTTGAAAATAGTCAGGTTTGCCGAATACGACTGAGTCGCGGCAAGCATATCTATCTGTTCCTCAGCCACATCGACGTTCGGAAGGTAATAATATCCGTCCTCGTCCGCATCGGGGTGCGACGGGTCATACACGGGTGTCGGTGGTGTGGGATCCTCAACCACCTGAGTGAGAAGGACACCTTCCATGGTCTGAGAACGGTTCTTGCCGGCAAGACCTCTCAGCTCAAGCAGCTTTTCGCCGAAAATAGTGCGGAACTCTATCGCGCTGAGACTCGTATCCCTTGTTCTTTTATAGGATCTGTTCTCTGTAAAAATAACGTTCTGTCTCACATAAGGTCCGCCGTTCGCTGTACGGGTGGTATCAGCGTTCGCAACGTTCTGAGCTATGACGTCTGCTCTTGCACGTTCTGCGATCATTCCGGAGACAGCTATATCAAGATTGCTTAAAAATGCCATTATGTATCCTCCTTACGCTCACTGCGGCTGTCACGACTTGCGCATTGCGGCTCTCATCATTGTGAACTCCGAGTTTATCTGATTGATGAGCGCTTCATACTGAAGTGCGTTTTTTGCGAAGAGCGCCGACTGTGTATCCGAATCTACGTTGTTTCCGTCGGGCTGATCGGCGGTAGTCTCGTCCGTATGAATGACCGAAGCAAGCTCAAGGCGTTTTTTTCCGGTGGATCTTCCGGACTCGTCGAGCTTTTCTTTCAGCACTCCCGCAAAGTACAGGTATTTGCACTTATAATCGGGCGTATCAACGTTAGCTATGTTCTGAGCGATTATTGCCTGCTGCTTTGTAAGCAGGTTCAGCCCCTGTTCCGCGATACGGAACGATGTTGTATCGAATAATGCCATTCTGACCTCCGTTCGGCAATATTTTCCGTCCGACAGGCATATCAGCCGGAAAACCGTTCCAAAAACACAGTCTGTAGTATTACATATATTTTTATTATACTACATATCGTGATTTTTTTCAATGATTTTCGATAATTTTTTTTAAAATTTTTGCAGGTATCTATTTCCAGCGTCTGCTGTAGTCAAGATCGTCCGGCAAAGCACGGTGCTTCGGGCGCCTTCTGATGAACTCGGCTTCTTTGAAAACGTGGGGTTTTGGCTTTGGTATCTCATCAAAACGCTTTTTCGCAGCATTGAGGGACTCGCAGAGCATTGCGGGATCTCCGAACACCGCAGGAAATTCAAATCCCGGCAGCTCGGTATAGCTGCCATAGTTGAGCCACCAGCGGTCAAATTCTATCGCTCCGCCCCGGACGTGATAGCCGAGACTGTCGCTTGCGGCACCATAATACCGTACTTTTCCGGTAATAACGATCTTCTTCCCGTTTCGCGAAGGAACAGCCGACACAAGATCGGAGAACGGGATATAGTACAGCTCTCTGAACACTGTCTTTTCGCCGAAGACCTTCATTTCTCCGGAATATCTGCTGATGACCGCAAATTTCAGCTGGATATCGGCGTAAGTGTATCTGCTGTGCATCGCCGTCTTTCTGCGTGCCGAAAGCGATGCCGCAAGATATATCAGCAGCCCGGCAGTCACGGAGATGCCGGCAGCCGCGATCAGCTCAAAAGACACCGACCTGTCCTCCGAGCCGAAGATCCGGAAAAACATAACTATGAATACGATGACCGCAGTCTCTGCGCAGACCGCTCCGGCAAGAGTCGTAACCGCTGATGCTCTGCGCCGGTACCGTGCGGTCACGCAGTGAAAGTATGAGCGCACGCCGCACCTCCGTCCACAGAACGATCTCTGCATATACCTATATATAATATACATTATACGATATTTCCGGATATTTGTACAGATATTTTTTAAAATTTTTATTTCTTTAGTCACTATAAACAAAATTTGTATCTCAGGGAGCCCATACTTTAAACATTTTTTGTTTATAATGACGAATTTTATGTCACTTATGACGGTTTTTGCCTCATTTGAAAAAAAATTGCTCAACGCTATTGACTTTTTTGTGCATTTTAATGTATAATTAATAATAAGCGCTTATGCCCTATCTGAGGTGCAGGTCTTGTTGTTATGCAGCAATACATAGCCTGAGATGCGGCTGCGCTGTTATTGCCGCGAAGAAGGGAGGCTTGCCTATGCTTGATAAAAGCGGAATCGAAAGCGTTCGTATCACGGCAATGGACGGGACACTGCTGCTCGAAGCCGATAAAGAGCATTTCTCGTTTCCGAAAATGTTTGTAAACAATATGCCCGTGAACAATATAATAATGATAAAAGGCAAGGGCTTTCCCGAATACGATGCCGACAGCGGTGTGTATCTGATCGCAAATATGAAGAGCGGAGACAGGATCCGGTATATAGGCAGGATCAAGATGTCCCTCGAAAATCAGCTCAATATACAGATACGGGACGAATACGGCACCGTTATGGAAGAGCGGCGCAGATACTTCAAGGTGAAATCCGAACTCAAATGCATCATCAGCGGCTGCGAAAGAGATGGCACTCTCTATGAGTACGATGTCCCGATAAGGGCAGTCATAAAGAATGTCAGCATCGGCGGAGTCTTCATAGAAGGGACCGATCCGCCTTTCAGAAAAGACGATATCCTGCTGCTGAACTTCAAGGTCGGAAACGAGCTTGTCGGCGCTGTTGTCAAGGTGCTGAGATTACAGCTCCGCGCGGACGGCAGCTTTGAAGGATACGGCTGTGAATTTACGAACGTTGACAAAAAAATGGAGGGTCAGCTCGCTAAGCTCGTATATGATATACAGCTTCAGCAGCGCCAGGAACAGCTGGAAAGAGATTTTCAGCGTCAGGAGGCGCAGAAGCGCATAAAAGGGCATTAGAGACAGCTTTCCGAATATTTCCGGCTGAAACACCGGACATAAATCTCACGATAGGAATGGTACAAGTATGAATATCAAGGTAAAAACCGCCCTCAGAGTGATCCTGATCGGAGCGACAGTTCTGCCGCTCATCATTGTGGCACTTACAGCCACATTGCAGATTTTCGGGTTCTCTTCTTCAATGATCTCAAGTGAGGCTTCAACCGCCGGTATGGCACAGAGCGCCGGAGTCGCAAATATCGCAAACGGATTTCTTACAGATGTAAAGGCGCTCTCGGAGATCGACCTTATCCAGAATTCAGTGACAGATCTCAACAACGTAAAAAGTGATCTGGACAGCGTCGTAAGCGCATTCAAATCCGGAAGAAACGTCCTTGATATCGCAGTCACCGACAGTAAGGGTCAGATCATCTACGATTCAAAGGGCTCATCAGGAAATACCACATTCTTTGCTTATGACGATACATGGAAATCAAAGCCCGGTGCGTTTATTTCCAAGTTCTTTACAAATGAAGCTACATACGGCTCGACCGTTTTTGTTGCAACATCGGCTATCGGAAGCGCCGACACCGGATTTGTGTCAATCGTTATTGACTCAAAAGAGATCTCCGATTATCTTGCTTCCTATAAATTCCTCGAACACGGTACTCTTGTCGTAACAGACGGCTCGACTGTTCTCAACTATAACGGCGCGGCAGTAAGTTCGGCTTCGGATCTTGATCCTCACGTTAATCCGTCTGTGACAAATATCGCAGCAGCCAAGACCGACGAAAGCGGCAGCAAGCTCGAAAAATGCGAATACCTCGGACAGTACGGAAGCATCGGCGATTACGGCTGGGCGTGGATCGCGCTTTATCCCGCGTCCGAAGCTTCAAGCTCCGTATTTATGGTATTCATCATAAGCATGGTGATAATCGTCGCTCTCATTCTTATCTGCGTTCTCGTAATGGTAATTGCTACGCAGAAGGTCATCGACCCGATGCTGAATATGCTTTCAACAATGAGAGAGATCAACAGCGGAAACCACAGCGAGCGTATCAACACCTCCGGTATGGGCAAAGAGTTCGCAAGCATGGGTAATGTGTTCAACGAGATGATGGATCAGTCACTCATGAGCGAAGAACTGCACAAGACAGTATCCGACCTCTCGGACAATATGCTGTTTGAATGGGATTTCGCGAAGGAGTCAATGTTCCTCTCCGACAACTTCAAGGCTAAGATCGACCTGAATGTTTCCGGCGCTACCCTCAGCAACGGCAAGTTCATAGATTCGCTCATGGACGAAGAAGAAGCCGAGAAGTACAAGAGAGATATGACTCAGCTCTTCAAGACCAAGGCTGACGTCGGCGGCGAATACAAGATGACAAATACCAACGGTCAGGAAATGTGGGTATCAATGAGAGCTCACTGCATCACCGACCGTCTGGGCGAGGTGCTCAGAGTTATCGGAGTCCTTACGGATATAACAAGCGAGAAGAACGCTACCCTCAAGCTTGCGGAACGCGCAAGTTTCGACTTCCTCTCACAGCTGTACAACAGAAATACTTTCGAGAGAGAATTTGCATCAGAGCTTGAAAGAAATGTGGGCAAGAAGGTCGCAGCTCTGTTCATAGACGTCGATGACTTCAAATTCATCAACGACCGTTACAGCCATGCTGTCGGCGATGAAGTAATCAGATTCGTTGCGGACGTTATCAAGAGCAAGTGCGGCGAGACCGGATTTGCCGGACGTTTCGGCGGAGACGAGTTCGTTCTCTGCATCTCCGATCCTAAGCTTGTCGAGAACGTTGAAGTCCTGTCCATGGATATTATTGATGACCTTTATGCAGGATACTATTCAAAGTCTGTAGATACGACACTGAATATCAAGGCATCTATCGGTATTGCGATCTATCCTGATCACAGCACAGACGGAAAACAGCTTGTCGGCTGCGCAGATGCTGCGATGTACTTCGTTAAGAAAAACGGTAAAGCGAACTATCATATCTATGTTCCCGAGGACAGCAACCTCGAAGGAAACTTCATGTCATCGCTCTGATATAATACAGCCTGATGATAAAACGGGCGGCTTGAAACACAGCCGCCTGTGTTTTAATGAGTGTTGAGTTTTGTATCATCACCACCTAATTTACCGAAAGAGGGATCAGATGGCAAAGATCTTTACTTTTACAAATCAGAAGGGCGGAGTAGGAAAAACAACTACCTGCGCCGCAATGTGCGGCTGCCTTTCCCGAATGGGAAAGAAGGTGCTTGCGATCGACCTCGACCCGCAGGGTAACCTCAGCTTCAGCCTCGGAGCAGAGACTGATTCTTCCTACACGATATATGATGTGTTCAAGCGTAAAGCTGATATTTACGATACCGTACAGCATTGCGACTGCTGCGACGTGGTTCCGGCAAATATCCTGCTGTCGGGCGTTGAGCTTGAACTCACCTCGGTCGGCAGAGAATACATACTGCGTGAGCATCTGTCAACTATCTCCGATGAGTATGACTATGTGCTTATTGACACGCCGCCGGCGCTGTCGATACTTACAATAAATGCTTATGCGGCATCGAACCAGCTGATAATCCCGATGGTGCCGGAAATACTCTCGCTTCAGGGAATTGCCCAGCTGAAAGAGACGATATTTGCGGTAAAAAGGTACTATAATCCGGTGCTTGAGATAAGAGGAATCCTTCTGAACAAATATGCACCCCGCCTTGTGCTGAACCGTGAGGTCGAAGAACTCGCAAATGTTATTGCTGAGCAGCTCGACACAGATGTATTCGACCAGAAGATAAGCGGCAGCGTTATTATTGCGGAAGCTCCGGCTCATGCAAAAACGATAGTTGAATATGCGCCGAGATCAAAGTCCGCGCATGAATATATGGATCTGACCTACGAGATACTCGGACTTGAAAAGCCCAAGCGCACCGTACAGAAGCTCGGACGCGGAAGACCTCCCAAGAACCGCCCCGTGCAGTATTAAGGAGGTCACCGAATGGCACACACAGCCAAAACGGAAAAGATCCTCGGGCTTGTCGGAAGCAGCGGTGCTGTCCCTGTACCGGCAATGAATCCCGCTATCAAACCACCGGAAAAAGAGAGTGTCCCTCCGGTCTTCATCAAATCCGAAAGCGGCACACAGTACGTGAATATCCCATTCCTGCTTATCAATGAGCAGATAGGCGGTATCATGGAGCGCTTCAACTGCTGCACCTGCGACAAATGCGTTGCCGCAGTCACCGAAGAAGCCCTGAAAAATATACCGACTGTCGTTATCCGCGTAAAGCGGCAGTCAGAAGTCGATTCCGTAAACCGCACAGCCGCCGATATGCGCAGTGACGCTATCCGCATCATCACCAAAGCGGTCATGCAGATCAAAAGCAGCCCCAGACATTGAGCAAGGTTCACACAATAAAACAAACCAAAAAGCACAGGGTTACGAAAACTCTGTGCTTTATTGTTATATGAAAGATGCAGATAATTATTGAACTCAGTCGCGAAGCATGTAAAGTTTTTTGGAAGGGGGTCTGGGGTGTCTCCCCCACTGGGGGAGGTGTCACCGGAGGTGACGGAGGGGGCTGACCGACAGACGAACCTTTTGTTCACAAAAGGTTTCCCCCAGTCTCGAGCGCAGCGACTTCTGCACGCTCTCGAGCGCAGTGACCTCTGCCACAGCGGCTGGCTCAGATGCTGACTTTTTCGATCTTCCAGATCTCTTTAGCATAATCGGCGATAGTTCTGTCTGAACTGAACTTGCCTGCGGAAGCCATATTCATCCAGCACTTTTTAGCGAACGCGAACTTATCGGAATAATCCTTGTTGAGTTTGAGTTTTGCTTCTACATAGCTCTCAAGGTCACCGATAAGATGATAATTGTCGGCTCTGTGCCAGTGTGCGCCGTCCATAAGCGAGAAATAAAGCTCACGGAAATCTCCGCTTCCGCCGTCGCTCACAGTTCCGTCTATCAGGCTGCGGACAACTCTGCCGATCTTCGGATTCTTCTCTGTGAGGAATCTGGGGTCATATATCTTCATGATATTGGCAAGTTCTTCGACAGTTGCACCAAAGATGTAGTTATTCTCCTTGCCGGCTTCCTTGACGATCTCAACATTTGCGCCGTCGAGAGTTCCGAGGGTGACCGTACCGTTGAGCATGAGCTTCATATTTCCGGTGCCGCTTGCTTCTGTTCCGGCTGTGGAGATCTGCTCAGAAACATCAGCCGCGGTAACAAGCTTTTCGGCATACGAAACGCGGTAGTTCTGCACAAATACGACTTTCAGCAGATCACGGGTCTGGGGATCTTCGTTCACTATGCGTCCGATCTCGTTGATGTACTTGATTATAGCTTTTGCCCTGCGATAGCCGGGAGCGGACTTTGCACCGAAAATGAATGTCATCGGGTGGAAATTCTTGATAGAACCGTCCTTTATACCGTAGTAGATCCACAGGATACCAAAAGCGTTGAGAAGCTGTCTCTTGTATTCATGCAGTCTCTTGATCTGTATGTCAAAGATGCTGTCAGGGTCGATCTCGATACCCTCGTGCTCCTTGATATACTCGGCAAGCTGCACTTTCTTCTTGTGCTTGATATCCATGAAACGCTGGAGCTCGTTCTTGTTGTCTGCAAACCATTTGAGCTTCTGGAGCTGTTCAAGATCGGTAATCCACTCCTTGCCCTTGTTCAGCTCAATGATAAGCTCTGAAAGCTCTTTGTTGCAAAGCGCGAGCCAGCGGCGCGGTGTAATGCCGTTAGTCTCATTCCGGAACTTCTTCGGATAGAGCTTGTACCATTCTTTCAGCGCGTCCTTTTTAAGTATCTCGGTGTGTATCTCCGCAACTCCGTTCACATAAGTCGAGCAGTAAATAGCCATTCTCGCCATGTGGATAACATCACCGGCAACTATCTTCATCGGGTCGATGTCATTCTTGAACATTCCGGTCTTGTAAAGCTCGCCGATGAACGCTTCGTTTATCTGGAGGATTATCTCGTAAATTCTCGGAACAACTTCTTTTATAAGATCTGCACCCCATTTTTCGAGAGCTTCCGCCATGATCGTGTGGTTAGTATAATTGAAGGTCTTCTTTGCGATCTCAAGCGCATCGAAGAAATCGAATCCCTCCTCATCGACCAGTATGCGGATAAGCTCGGGGATAGAGATAACGGGGTGGGTGTCGTTCAGCTGAATGGTGATCTTCTCGTTGAACTTACTTATATCTCCGCCGTTCTTCCTGAACTTCTTCACTATATCACGCACGGACGCGGCAGAGAAGAAATACTCCTGCTTCAGACGCAGTATCTTGCCCTCTCTGGTATCGTCGTTCGGGTACAAAACACGGGAGATATCCTCAGCCATACGCTGTTCGCGGCAAGCCTCATCATATTTCTGATCGTTGAACAGCTTGAAATCAAATTCATTCAGCGGTTCAGCCTGCCACAGACGCAGAGTGCTGATATGATCTGTTCCGTATGCAACTATCGGCATATCGTAGGGGACCGCAAGCACCGTCTGGTCACCGTACTCGATAGTTACGGCATCTGCATTTACACGCTTGCTCCACGGATCGCCGTATTTTGTCCAGTCATCGGCTTCTTCACACTGGAAACCGTCTTTTATCGTCTGCTTGAACAGACCGTATTTATAACGTATCCCATAACCGTCGAGCGGAAGATCAAGAGTCGCGGCACTGTCGAGGAAGCAGGCTGCAAGTCTGCCCAGACCGCCGTTTCCGAGAGCAGCGTCCTCGATCTCTTCAAGGTCAGAAAGCTCAACGCCCTTTTCTCTGAGGGCAGCTGCCACATCTTCTTCAATACCGAGACAAAGCAGGTTGTTGTAAATAGCGCGTCCCACAAGGAATTCCATTGAGAAATAGCAGGCACGGCGGGTACCGAGGTGAGCGGCGCGGCTCTTTGCCCAGTTTTCTGCAACAGACTGCATTACAGCCTTAGAAACGGCAAAATGTATCTGCTGAGCAGTCGCATCGGCAAAACCGATGTCATATTCTTCTGCAAGTGTGTTTTCGCACTGCTTCAAAAATTCTTCTTTGTTGAACATCGTTTGTTGTCCTTTCATAAGTTAATGTCTGTTTAGGGTACCTCTAAAAACCGCTTTGAACAGAGAAAATGAGATAGCCGCGTCGAATACAAGGAAAGCCGACGAAGCCGGGCTGGCGCCCGG
>CAMOKN010000046.1 GCA_946617595.1 uncultured Clostridia bacterium | reverse complement strand
TGCATTTGTTTCTCCTTTTACATAATAGCTCTTTAAAGTCGCAAAGTCAAGATGTTTTTATAAATTTGCATAAAAAAACACCGCTTTCCGGTGAAAACGGTGCTTTGATATGTATTGTTTCTTAGCTGTACACATCTTAAATGATGATCATTGTGCTGAAAGCAAATATTTCAGAGCGTCCTTATTGGGGATAATTGTTCTTCGGATAACTCCCTCGATAACGTATGGCAGTTTCTTTTTTGCCATTTCATTTGTAAGTGCGTAAGCTCCGATGTTTGCGCCTATATTGAATGCGCAGGCAAGACCTGCTGTTTTAAGATACTCTCCGAGCTTTTCGGGATCCGTTATCCCGGAATACTTCATAAAGAAGAGATGTCCGAGTTTTGCGGCAAGCGGAGCGGGAAGTCCCATACTTTGCTCACACGCCTCGGGAGTAGTTTGTGACGCGGAGACAAGATCTCTGAAAATTGCACCGTTGTCAAGGCACTTCGGCCCGTAGCATACCTCCGTCATATCAATGAACATCAGCTCATCATCCCTGATCATTATATTTCCGGAGTGCGGGTCGCCGTGTATCAGCGTATCGGTAACGGGTATGCTGTCCGCGATCTCGTGCATAACGGCAAGCTCATCCTCGGTTATATATGTTCTGAGAGCTTCTATCTTCTGATTGTAGATATCCCTTGACTGCTTGAATTTCCCGTCTGGAACGTGTATGGACTGGAAATCCTTAATGAACGCGGCATATCTCTCGGCAAATGATTCTATTTTTTCAGGCTCATCAGCCACAGCCTTTGAGAGTGTCTTTGAGTTTATCATCTCATAAATGATCCCGTAATATTCGCCGCATTTCACAGTATCAAAAGATATTGCCGTGGGAACACCGGCGACAAATGCCGCTTTTGCGTTATTGAGCTCTTCCTGTACATAATCCAGCGGGATAATACCGCCGTTGCAGAATACCTTTACGATAGTTTCGTCGTCAATGCGGTATATCCTGCCCTGACCCCCGGAAGCGATCTGAACACAGCCGTCTATGCTCAGTTCACGCATCGCTTTTCTCACATCGAGCAGCTCCGTAAATCCGGTAGTCTCGAATATGTCATACACATCGCGGGAAACATTGATGACAGGCAGGGGCTTGTTTATGCTCTTGCGCAGTTTCATCAGCACACGCAGCCCCGCGCTCGATATGTATTCGAGTTTTGCGGCATCAATGATGATGTCCCCTGTTTTACCTTCCAAAGCGCCGAATATTTCCTTCTCGGTCTGCGGAGCGTTGTTTGTGTCTATCCTGCCTTCAAGGGCGATAGTCACTTTTCCGTTTTGTTCGTTGATAGTCATTAGTTGTACTCCTTCCACTTTCAGCATAACATCATTCCGATGTGTTAAAAGATTATACAATCATTATACCACCCCCTCCCGTAGCTGTCAACCGTTTTATCTCCCTACAACTTCCGCAATCCATCTGCCGTCAGCCGTATAGACGTGACCGTAACGGTCAACCGTCAGCTTTTCACCGTTCTGAACAGCCTGATAGATGATCTTTGTGTTCTCCGGCAGTGCGCCCCTCATCGTTACGCCGTCATACGGCTGCTTGAAAAAGTCCACTTTTTCGGTTTTGCTCTTTTTGAATATTATCATTGGCTTACCCTCCATAAACTCCTGCCGCACACTATGCACGGTAGGAGACACCGCGATCATTCCAAGTTGTTGCTGAAATCGTCCTCGAAGTCGATACCGGCGAAATCCTCGTCAGACATATCCTGCAACTTTTCAAGCGCTGATTCCGCGATCTTCTTCACATCCTCATCGTCGATGTCCGGGAGCATATCGAAGAAGTTATCGATAGTCTCGTTTCTGCCGTCACCCTTGACGATATACAGGATATTGAGTTCCTCAACTGTCAGAATGGTAGTATTTGTCATCTTACTGTTCCTTTCGTCATTGATTTTGTCGGTTCCTTCTTCGCCTGGTCTTTCGGCGCTGCTTTCGCCTGTTTCAGAAAACCGAGGATAGATTTCTTTTCAGCCAGCTTCTCAGGCTTCTTTTCCGGCTTCTGAGCCTGTTTTTGTGCCTGCTCGCGCTGTATTGCTTTCGCAAATTCAAGCACGGAGACACGGTCGCCGCTCTCAGCGCGTTTCTGAATATCGTCCGCAGTCGGCAGATTATTGATAATACCGTCAAAGTTGTTATCATTCTGCTCGATAGCGTCCTCAACAGCACGGAGCGGGCTTTCCTTGACCTGTCCGAACTCCCTGAGCTGCTCAAAGCTCCAGCTGTCAACAAAGTGAGCGGACTTTTCTCCGTGATTGTTTACGACTACCACATCAGATACGGACAGCGAATGTCCTGCAAAGTCCTCCGGACGGTCATAGTTGAATCTTCCGTAAACATCATCGAGAAATCCCGGCAGATTCTCCAATTCTTCCGGCTTGACCTCGAAAGTGTAAACAAGCGTGTAATTATCCCTGTCTGGAATAAGTCCCTGCTGTGACAGCTCCTTCATCGGAGCGAAAGCAATGCCGTGATTTTCCGGCGTTTCTTTCAGCTGATATATTCCGACCATACATTTATTGTTGTTCAGCAGCATAGCCTCGCGGGACGGTTCGCTTACTGCAAGCGATTCCAAGTGTTCCTGATACGCGACAACCTTTTCCCATTCGGAAGTCTCG
Source organism: uncultured Clostridia bacterium (assembly GCA_946617595.1). Lineage (GTDB taxonomy): Bacteria > Bacillota > Clostridia > Oscillospirales > Ruminococcaceae > Ruminiclostridium_E. The sequence goes on along the minus strand of CAMOKN010000046.1, from coordinate 796 downwards.
ACACCGAACATACCGGCGGGTTCTTCTATTGAGGAACGGTCTAACGCCTGCCCCTCGGTGCCGTCGGGATAAAGCAGAAACACGGGCGCAAGGTCTTTGTCATACAATTCAAGAGCATTTTCGGTCGAGAGCGGCAGCATACCCTCATAAGAATAGCCGAAAGCATTCATATTCTCTATGGTGACCGTTTCATCGGGCATTTTTCCGGTGTATTCCTGCTTTTCGTGTGCTATTTCTTCGGTATGCTGATTTTCGGCAGTTGGAGCGGTCATTTCAAGCTGCAATTTTTCGAGCTTCATCAGCAGTACATCAGCTGAATTGGGAGTAACATCTGTCATAATGGTAAGGTGCGCGTTCGGATCACCGATAACATCGTATTTTTCAGCTAATTTCCTTGCGGCTTTGTCGTGAAGATGATAATTGTGCTTATCGTGCTGAATGTTATGGGCAAGCACATACATAGAGCGCTCAAAGCCGTATTTTTCGACCAGCTTTTCAGCCAACTGACCGAGTTTCCCGCTGACAGCGTAAATGCCCGCATTATGGTTTATTTCAAATGCGCACATTCTGTTAGCCTGCATACTTCGGGTAATCGCCGGCATCTCATTATGGCTTCTCGCGTATTCAAGACTATGCGTGTAGATCGGAGTATGCTCACTCTTTCCGGCAGGCTTCTCACGTTCAACTTTGAAATACGGATTATCCCATTTCTCGAATGGTATCATCTCAGGCTCTTTAGGATAGGACCCGTCGGGGAGCTTCTCATAATGCGAAACCGTATCGAACCCTATTTCTT
>CAMOKN010000045.1 GCA_946617595.1 uncultured Clostridia bacterium | reverse complement strand
TGAGACTTGAACTCACACGAGCTAACGCCCACTACCCCCTCAAAGTAGCGTGTCTGCCATTCCACCACCTCCGCAGGTGATGCATCAGCAAACCTCTTCGCTGATGACTATGTTAGTATATCACAAAACGGTCCGCTTGTCAATAGTTTTTTGAAATTTTTTTTATTTTTTGCAAATAGTAGGAATAAAAGCATGGCTTATGAACTGCTGATCGCTTTATTCATGCGGAAAAGAGCGATATTTTGAGAAAAGCAAAAAAAATTGAAAAAAGGTATTGACAAATCAAATTAAATTTGGTATAATTCATTTGTAAACAAAATAATTGCAGCCGGATATTCCGGCTGAATATTAATTAACTAAGGAGGAACATATCATGGCATTCTACGATCAGAAAGTAAAGACAAGAGCAGGCGAGGAGTTCGATCTCGCACAGTTGAAGGGTAAGACAGTACTCGTCGTAAATACCGCAACAGGCTGTGGATTTACACCTCAGTATGAGGGAATCGAAAAGCTGTATGAAAAGTATCACGATCAGGGGTTTGAAGTTCTTGACTTTCCATGCAACCAGTTCGGACATCAGGCTCCCGGAACAGACGATGAGATCCATGAGTTCTGCACCGGAAAATATCAGACCAAATTCGACCAGATGGCAAAGATAGATGTAAATGGCGAAAATGAGCTTCCTCTTTACACTTTCTTAAAGCAGGAACAGCCCGATGAAGAGGTAAAGGGAATGAAAAATAAGGCTGCAATGGCTGCAATAAAGAAGCTCAGCACTACCTGCAAAAAGCCCGGTGATATCAAGTGGAATTTCACAAAGTTCCTCGTTGATAAAGAGGGAAATGTAGTTAAAAGATATGATCCGACATTCGTACCGGGCGATATGGATGCTGATATTGCGGCAATTATCTGAGCTATGACTGAGAATACAGACAGATATGAGTCGCTGCGTCTCAAAAATCAGCTGTGCTATCCGCTTTATCTCTGCTCAAAGGAGATCACGAGAAAATATACCGAAGTGCTGAATGAGCTTGATCTGACATACACACAATATATCGTGATGATGTATTTCTGGGAACGAAGAACATCAAATGTCAAGGAGATCGGTGAAATGATGATGCTCGATCCGAGTACGCTTACGCCGGTGCTGAAAAAGCTTGAAAGCAAGGGATATATCAAAAGGGAACGCAGCGTGAAAGATGAACGGGTGCTTATGGTAACTCTGACGGAGAACGGAGAAAAACTCCGTGAAAAAGCACTCATAGTTCCCAAAATAATGAAGGATTGTTACGGACTCAGCAGTGAAGAATCTGACGAGCTTTGCAGGCTTGCCGTAAAACTGCTGTCCAATGTCAGAGAATATGAAAAGGAGAAGAAAAAATGAACGTAATCGAAGTAACCACAGCAACATTTGAAGAAGAAGTAATAAAGAGCACAAAGCCGGTGCTTGTTGATTTCAACGCTGACTGGTGCGGACCCTGCCAGATGCTCAAACCGACTATCGAACAGATAGCATCTGAGAATGATAATGTAAAGATCGCATCTGTAAATATAGATGATAACGACGATCTTGCATTCAAATACAACGTTTCGTCTATACCTTGCCTCGTTCTTTTCAAGAACGGAAATGAGGTAAAGAGAAGCGTAGGTCTGAAGCCAAAGCCTGAGATCCTTAAACTTATAAACGGCTGAACGGAGGTCTTATGTACGACATAGTAATAATCGGTGCCGGACCTGCGGGAATGACAGCTGCGATCTATGCACGGCGTGCGTCTAAAAGCGTGCTTGTGCTTGAAGCGCTGAGTTACGGCGGTCAGATCATAAACACACCGGATATTGAGAATTATCCTGTTGCCGCGCATATATCCGGTTTTGAATTTGCAACAAAAGTATATGAGCAGGCTCAGGCATTGGGTGCTGAATTCGTGTTTGAAAAGGCTGTAGAGATACGCAGCGACGCAAACGGAAAGACTGTAGTTACCACTGATAATGAGTATCAGTGCAAGGCAGTGATAATAGCGACCGGTTCCGAAAACCGCAAGCTCGGCTTAGATAACGAAGAAGAACTTGTTGGTAAGGGAATATCATACTGTGCGACCTGTGACGGTGCGTTTTACCGTAAGAAAACAGTCGCAGTTGTTGGCGGCGGCAACACCGCTCTTGAAGACGCACTTTATCTTGCGGATCTTGCTGAAACTGTATATCTTATACACCGCCGCGATGCATTCAGAGGTGATGAAGCTACTGTTGAAGCACTTAAGGCACGTGCAAATGTCAGATTTATCTACAACAGCACTGTAACAAAACTTATTGCTGACAACCGACTTGATGCTGTCGAGGTCACGGACAAGAATACCGGCGATGTAACGAAAATAGAACTGAACGGGCTGTTCGTTGCGGTGGGACGTATTCCTGAGAATCAGAATTTCGCATCACTGATAGATCTTGACGGCTCGGGTTATATAAAAGCAGGTGAAAACTGCCTTACGAATGTTCCCGGCATTTTTGCGGCAGGTGACAACAGAGTCAAGAATGTTCGCCAGCTCGTTACGGCAACAGCGGACGGAGCGGTAGCTGCAACAGAAGCGATCAGATTTGTTTCGGAGCATTGAGAAAAGAAATCGCTCACGCTTGAGATCTTGCCCTGCGCAGGCAGTGCCGGGGCGCTGCCACTGTCCCCGCTGCTTTTCAATGTGAAAAGCAGCAAAAGCAAATCCCGTTAAAACGGAACTTGAAAAGTCACTTAACGATTCGTATATTTAAGGCAATACCGCACAAAGCACGGCTAATGCCTTTGCACGGTATAGCCTTAATGTCTGCTCATCAGCCAACAAATGGCTGCAAAAGTGCAGGGAATGATCTCTGCACTTTTTTCGTCACAAAATTTTCTGCACAATTATCATGCACAGGCTGCTTTATCTGCCGGCTGAGATGAGAATGCGCTGAACCATGAAATGGCGTTATACCATGCTTTTGCAAACATGGTATCTGAGCAGCCCCGTTTTTTCGATATGCGTTCGCAGCTGTGATAAACGTTTCGCAGGTCGTGTGAACTGCCGTTTGCGGAAAGCTCCATACAGCACATATCGGTAAGTTCTTTCAGTGTCATCATATCTACCCCTTCTTTCTGATATGATTATACACCTGTGACATTCCGAAGTCAACGGCATTTGTGAGAACTGTCCTTTAATCGGAACACTTAATTTGAATCTGATCCCGGCGGGCTGTCATATATAATTCCTTGACCCTATAATATGAATACACCGTGCATTGCGGTAGGTGTAGGAATCGAGCGGACGGTCAAAAGAGTCATAGCTGTGTGATGCGATATACGGAATGCCGTTTCTTACATCGACAACGAACAGCGAGTGATAGAACACATCATATCCGAGCTGTATCACATCGCCGGGAACTGCCTCTTCTACCGGAACATCATATCCGAACGGACCTGCTCTGCGGTTATTTACAATAAAGTTATAAAAATATTCCACACCTGTCCATGCTGCTGCGCGGTCATCGGGGGAAATATAATACCAGCCGTAGTCCTGCGTGTAATTCATATCCGCACCTCCTGCTAAGATGCACTGTGAAACGAAATTTGTGCAGTCTCCGCCGGTATCGTCAAAATCATAGAATTCCGGATTTCGTGAAAAAGCCCATTTTCTTGCATATTCTATCTCTGCATTTATATCAAGTCTGATCTCTTTGAGCATAATTATCCTCCCTGTTTTATTTCTTCATTATATGCATACTTTTCAAAATATGGCAAAAAAACACAGCGCAGGATCTGCCTGCTCTGTGTTTTGAAATTTATGTACATAATTGCGAAGTGTACTTTGTGTTCAGGTGCCGCCTTTCAGGAGGGAGGAGGGGAGAAGGGGTCTGGGAAGCGACCTATCTCTCGTTTCCAGATCTCAACGAGTCTTTCCAACGACCAGGCGGCGTTTGCGGGACTTGTGGAGGGGAGCTGAACAGCTTCTTGCCGGGTGAGCGGGAGCTGATACTTCCTGTAAATTCCTGATGCTGCACTGCCGTTCGTGAAGACAGCTGCGATCGGTGCGGCATCAAGGATAACTGAAAGATCGGTGGGCACAACATTTCTGATGCTTGAATCCGATGAACCTGTGATATCACATTCCGCGATAACGTCCCATACGGCAATATGTTTTCTGAGCAGAAGCTCTTTCTTTTCCTCCACAGTCAGGGGGACATCTTCTCCCGTTACTGCGGCAATGACTTTCCAGAAGCGGTTCTGTGGGTGACCGTAGTAGAAATTCTGCTCCCGTGATCTTACGGAAGGAAGACTGCCGAGGATAAGAATACGGCTGCTGCTGTCAAATACCGGTTCAAATGTGTGCTTTATATGCTTTTGATTCATATTTTCACCAGCAATATAACACTTTCCACATGAACAGTTCCGCCGAAAAGATCGGCACCGCGGACGCTTACAGCCCTGTATCCGTGTTCAGAAAGAAAACGGCAGTCGCGTGCAGCTGTTGCCGGGTCGCAGGATATCATTACTATGCGTTCGGGCGAAAATGAGATGATATTGTCGAGCGTAGTCTCATCGCAGCCTTTGCGTGCAGGATCCACTATCACAACATCTGCTTTCAGTCCCTTTTCACGGAGCAGGGAAGTGACTGTTCCCGCATCTCCGCAGTAGAACTCAGCATTTGTGATACCGTTTTTTTCCGCGTTCCTTTTCGCGTTTTCCACAGCGTCCGGAACGATCTCGACTCCGATCAGCCTTTCGGCATTGTCAGCCATAGAAAGCCCGACTGTCCCGATGCCGCAGTAAAGATCAATTATCGTCTTTCCTTCCGGTTCTGCAAGCCTTGCGGCTTCGGCATACAGCTTTTCCGCCATGGGTGTGTTTACCTGATAGAACGATCTCGGTGACAGCTCAAAACTCTTTCCGCACATCGTGTCGGTAATTACCTTATTTCCGCCGAGCAGGATATCATGTTCCCCGAAAATAACATTAGTACGCTGAGTATTCACGCTTGCCCACACGCTTTTTATCTCAGGGAATCTGCTCATCAGGCTTCTTGACAGTTTTTTCAGTTCGGGGACATTTCTCCTGACAACAAGCAACGTGCATATCTCACCGCTGTAATGCCCTCTGCGCAGACAGATGTGACGCAGTACACCGTTGTGCGGTTCTTCGTTGTACGGCGATATTTTCAGCTCTGTGCAGCATTCAAGTATAAATGACCGTATCTTTCCGAATATCTCCGGTTCAAGCATACATTTATCACAGGAAACTATCCTGTGGCTGCGTGAAGCATAGAATCCGCTGATGATATTTCCGTCCTTGTCCCTGCCGACAGGGTACTGCGCCTTATTGCGGTATGATATGCGCTTCTTGTCGGAAATTATCGGAAGAAATTCAGGGTCAAGACCGCCGATCCGTGTAAAAGCTGAATGTATTATCTCCGATTTTGCTCTGAGTTCAGCTTCATAAGAAATATGCCGGAAAGCACAGCCGCCGCACTTCCCGAAGACCTTGCAGTCAGGGGAAATGCGGTCGTCCGAACGTCTTTCAATGCTCTCGATGATACCGTAGCAGTATGTTTTTCCTGTTTTGACGATGCGGACTTTCAGCTCATCGCCGACAGCAGAGAACGGAACGAATACCACCATTCCGCCGTATCTTCCGACGCCCGCACCCTCGTTTGTCATGCTCTCGATAGTGAGATGGATAATGTCATTTTTATTCATTGTTCTGGATAGCCTTGCTTTTGAGGTAAGCATTTATGAAGCCGTCAATGTCACCGTCCATTACAGCCTGGATATTGCCCATTTCAAACCCCGTCCTGTGATCCTTTGCAAGAGTATAGGGCATGAATACATAAGAACGTATCTGCGCTCCCCATGCGATCTGCAGCTGTTCGCCCTTGATATCCGAGATCTTTTCGAGATGCTCGCGCTCTTTGATCTCAACAAGCTTTGATATCAGCATTCTCATCGCATACTCACGGTTCTGAACCTGGCTTCTCTGTGTCTGGCAGGCGCAGACGATACCTGTGGGCTTGTGGATAAGACGGACAGCGGAGCTGGTCTTGTTTACCTTCTGACCGCCCGCACCGCTTGAACGGTACACTTCCATCTCGATATCCTCAGGTCGGATATCCACATTTGTGTCCTCGTCTATTTCGGGCATTACTTCAAGGCTCGCAAAGCTTGTGTGTCTGCGTCCGGATGCGTCAAACGGCGACACTCTTACGAGTCTGTGAACGCCGTTCTCAGATTTCAGGAACCCATAAGCGTTCAGCCCCTCTATCAGTATCGAAGCGCTCTTTATTCCGGCTTCTTCACCTTCGAGATAATCGAGCAGCGACACTTTGAATTTATGGCGCTCTGCCCAGCGGTTGTACATACGGTAGAGCATTTCTACCCAATCCTGAGCCTCTGTTCCGCCTGCGCCGGCGTGGAATGTAAGAATGGCATTCTTCGAGTCGTATTCACCCGAGAGCAGCGTAACGAGCTTCTGCTCTTCAAGGTCGGCTCTTGCCTGTGAAGCGAGTCCCTTTATTTCATCGAGCATTGATTCGTCTTCTTCTTCATTCGCAAGCTCTGCCATAGTGATAACATCGTCGATGCTCTCTTCAAGCTTTTCAAACTGTGAAAGCTTGGTTTTGAGCGCACCGAGTCTGCGCGATACTTTCTGTGAATTTTCGGTATCGTTCCAGAAATCGGGCTTTGAGGACTGCTCTTCAAGCTCTGCGATCTCCTTTTTCAGACCGTCCGGATCAATGGCAGCTCTGAGGTCTGCCAGCTGAGGCTTGAGATTTTCAAATTCAAGTATCAGTTCTTCATACTGTAGCATAACAAATTCTCCTTTACAGTTGGAGTCAGTGCTGTACGACCTGAACATTTCCGGCAGTACAGTCAGAATATCTGAATTATTATACTACATTTTGGCTTGTTTGTAAAGAGTTTATTTGTAATATGTCCGCTTTTTGGTGAAATCTCACATTTTTTTGCAGTTTTGTATTGATTTATATTTTAAAATGTAGTATAATATATTATACGTATCTGTATTTCAGCCCTTATGCATTAGGAGAGCAAAGTGGATAATAAAAAAAAATTTACGGAAACTATCCAGAGTTTATGGAATATCTTATCGAGTGATACAGGAAACATTTACCGTTATCGTCTGATATACGGATTCTGTATTGTTGTCCATTCATTTTATGCCATACTTTTCAGTGTCACCGGCGTAACTGAACTGATGATATTCAACATCATAAGTTCGGCCATGTATGTCACCGGATTCCTGATCGCAAAGTTCAACAGGATGACGCTCCTGCTTGTAATACTCGTTTATGTTGAAATAATTGCGCACTGCTTCATGTGCAGCTATGTGATAGGATTTGAATACCAGTTCGTACTGTTCTCGGTCGCTATTCTTCCTGTAACATATTTCATAACATATCTCGATCCTGCGATAAAGAAGCCCATGATATTATCATCGGTGCTTGCCGTTATCAATTTTGTTGTAATGGTCATCTCGCTTGATTACAGCAGCATACACGAGCCGCTTTACACATTTCCGGTCGGATTCGTGAACGCGATAGCACGGCTCAATATCATGTTCTCTGTGGCGATACTCATTTCGTTCGCTCTGATGTTCCTCGGAAAAATAAAGTATGATATGAACAAGCTGAAAGAACAGAATGACGCGCTCGATTTTCTCGCAAATTACGATCAGCTCACCGGACTTCGCAACCGCAACCATATCCGTGATATCTTCGTAAGCTATATAAAGAGCACCGAGCCGTATTGCGTCATACTCGGAGATATAGATGATTTCAAGCAGATAAACGATACATACGGGCATTCTGCCGGAGATGAGGTGCTGAGGTCGGTGGCATCTATCATAAAAGAAAATGTTTCGGACAAAGGTGAGGTATGCAGGTGGGGAGGAGAAGAAATACTTATCCTGCTTAAAGGAAGCACCAGATCTTGCATAGACCTTAACGAAAAGATACTGACAGAAATAAGAAAGACTACCGTAAAAAGCGACAGTTACAGCATAAATGTCACAATGACTTTCGGACTGTGTGATTACGGCGATGAAACGAACATTGAAAAGTTGATCTCTCTTGCGGATAAACGTATGTACATAGGAAAGAAAAACGGAAAAAACCAGGTAGTAACAGCAAGCTGAGGCAGTACAGGACAGATGACAAGGCAAGACAACACAAAAAGACACTTAACAAGCATGATAATAACCGTTCTCGCGGCAGCCGCGGTAATATGGCTCCGGTCAGGCAGCGACACGGCAAATATGCTGGTGAATTTCAGCGTCAGCGGAGTAGCGTTCTCAACAACGGACTTTTTCGTTATACTTGCGGCGGGAATATGCGGCTACGGCTACGGCATACTGATATTTCTCGGTGCGCTCGTTGCTCAGGCGATACAGAACGGCGGTCAGATAACCGGACTGTTTGCAATAATGATATATCTTGTCGTGGCTCTGATATCCGGTATGTTTGCGGAAAAGCGGTGGTTTTCCAAGCTCTGGAAGGCTCTTTTTGTGGCATTCGATCTTACGGTCCTGCTGGGCGGTACATGGTATATAATGTTCACCCAGCTTTTCACTTCAGAAACGATATATTCCGGAATGAATATATGGGAGCTGTGTCTGGGCGCAATGCCTGAATCATTCACAGCCGCAGCTGTTCTGTTCCTGTTTTTCAGATTTGTGCCTGATAAATATAAAAAACATATCGGTATCGGCTATCTCTACACAGAAGAATATGAGAGATCTGAGGAATATCATAACAGCAGGCACTCCGTACTTCGCCGTCAGATCACCTTCATGACGATCTCAGAAGCAGTCCTGCTCAGTCTGATAGCAGTAATTATCTCGAATACACAGCTCAATGCGCTTGTAAAGAATCAGCAGATACAGATGAATCAGCGTCGAATGATAGAGCTGTCTGACGGTCAGTCCGTCGGGAATGGCTACATCGTCTCAGAAACAGATACCAATGATGAAGATGCAGATGCGGAAAATTCAGATACAAATTCAGATACAGAAGATGATACTCGCAGGTATTTTGAGCTGTCAGAGGATCAGATGTCAAGGATTTATGGCGATCTTGCGCCGAACAGCTATCATATCTTCATAATGGATATCCAGCTGATGTTCTTTATAGTCAGCATTGCGCTTCCGCTCGGAATGTTCTTCAATGAGATCATGCTCCGGCGTTTCGTCACGCCGATCAAGACCCTCTCATCGGCAATGGAAGGGTATTTTTCAGATGATGAAGAAAAACGTAACAGTGTTCTTGAAAAAGTAAAGAATATAAAAACAAAGAGCGAGGATAACGAGATAGGGCAGCTCCAGACAGCGATGCAGCAGATGGTCACTGATATGACAAATCATATCAATGCTGTCAAGCATGAGAAGGAGCTTGAAGCTGAACTGAAGGTCGCCGAAGCGAGAAGTGATGCAAAATCAAATTTCCTGTCGAATATGTCACATGAGATCAGAACTCCGATAAATGCCGTTCTTGGCATGAATGAGATGATACTCAGGGAGACGAAGGAACAGAATATCGCCGCATACGCCGAAAATGTAAAAAACGCGGGAAATACCCTGCTCGGTCTGGTAAATGATATCCTTGATTTCTCCAAGATAGAAGCCGGCAAAATGGACATAATTCCGGTGGATTATGAACTGTCTTCCGTTCTGAACGATCTTGTAACCATGATACAGAACCGTGCCGATGCAAAGGGACTTGAGCTTATCGTCAAAGTCGATCCGGGGATCCCGAACCGTCTGCATGGCGATGAGATCCGTTTGAAGCAGGTAGTTACAAATATACTTACAAATGCTGTAAAATATACCGAAAAAGGCTCTGTTACCATATCCGCCGGATATGAACAGATCAGCAGCGATAAAATAGGACTACGGTTCTCTGTAGCCGATACCGGTATCGGCATAAAGCAGGAGGATATGGATAAGCTGTTCAGTGCGTTCGAGCGCATAGAAGAAGAGCGCAACCGCACGATCGAGGGGACCGGGCTTGGCATGAACATAACCCAGCGCCTTCTTTCGATGATGAACAGCCGCCTTGAGGTCGAGAGCGTTTACGGGAGCGGTTCAACGTTTTCGTTCACGGTAGAGCAGGGTATCGCAGATCCTGAGCCTATCGGGGATTATGAAGAATCCTACCGCCGTACACTTGCGGAGAGGAAACGCTATAAGGAGAAGTTTACCGCACCCGATGCTGATGTGCTTGTCGTTGATGATACCGCAATGAATCTGACTGTGTTCAGAAGTCTGCTGAAAAAGACGAAGGTAAGGATAGATACCGCTTCCGGAGGGGACGAGTGCATTGAAATGGCATCTGAGAAAAAGTATGATGTCATTTTCCTTGACCACAGAATGCCTCATAAGGACGGTATCGAAACGCTCAAAGAACTGCTGCAGATGAAGGACGGCCCGAATATAGGAACTCCTGCTGTCTGCCTTACTGCCAATGCGGTTTCGGGTGCGCGTGAAATGTACATTGCGGCAGGCTTTACCGATTATCTTACAAAGCCGATAGATCCGGATCACCTCGAATCAGCGCTGCTGAAATATCTGCCGCCTGAGAAGATACTTCCTGCTGATGATGCTGACGAACCTGAGGCAGAAGCTGAACTTACAGGGAGCTGCACGCTTCCTGAATGGCTGCTCGGCATAAGTATGCTGGACGTTGCTGAAGGTGTTTCGCATTGCGGCGATCCGGAAATATATATTGAAACGCTCACCGTCTATGCACAAAGCGCAAGAAGCGGCGCTGACGAGATCGAGCGGTGCTGGAAAGAACGGGATATCGAAAATGTCACTATAAAAGTCCATGCACTTAAAAGCACGTCGAGAGTAGTGGGTGCGATGCGGTTGGGTGATTTTGCCGAACGTCTTGAAAAAGCCGGAAACGACGGTGATATACACACTTTTGAAAAGGATATGGACGAGCTCATAGCAAACTACCGCGCACTCGGAAATGCACTTTCACCGCTTGTGGATACCGGTGATGACGAGGATCTTCCGGAGATGCCGGCGGAGAAGCTTGAAGAAGCGTATGCAGCGATACGTGAGCTTGCACAGGTATTTGATTATGACAGTGTGACATATATTATGGACGAGCTTTCGGGAATGAGACCTCCCGCAGAGGAGAAAGAACGGTTTGAGAGACTTAAAGAGGCAGTCTCGAAGCCGGACTGGGATATGATAAACAGCGTTTTGAACAGCTGAATATATACAGGGAACCTCTAAAAAACCATTTGAGAGAAAACGAGTCATCCGCGTCGAATATTTCGTCAAGTCTCCTCACCTTGCACCAGCAAGCCTTCGGAGCCTTTCCTCGTCTTCGACACGGCTGCCACATTTTCTCTTTTCAAAGCGGTTTTTAGAGGTACCCTACAAATTAAGGAGAACAGAAATGAACAACAATATATTGCTCATCAGTGACGGCGGTGGATTTATGATCGACGCGCTTGCCAATAATCTGAAGAAGGTGGCGGATTTCAGCGTGACCAAAATTTCGCCTTCTGTTGACGAGATAAAGACAGGGGCTGCATCAGCGGAAATAATCCTGCTGTATTCGGGAGATTATGTCCACGATTCGACAGATGTTCTTGTGTATCTTAAAGATATGGTCACAGAGCAGAAGAAGATACTATGCGTGATAGGGTACGAGAAGGAGATAGAGTCGATCACAAAAGTAATACCCGCGCACCAGATAACACGGACGTTCCCGCGGCCGTTCGATATGAGAAAACTGGCGGAGGAGCTTGATGGAGTTACCTCTGTCGGAACAGTAACTGTCTCCGATAAATCAAAACATATACTTCTCGTAGATGATGACGGCGCATTCCTGAAAATGATGCAGACATGGCTGTCACCGCAGTATCGTGTGACAATAGTAAATTCCGGAATGCAGGCTATTACATTTATTGCTACAAACACGCCGGATCTTATACTGCTTGACTATGATATGCCGATAACTCCCGGTCCTCAGGTGCTTGAAATGATACGAAGCGAGCCGTCCTCGGCAAATATTCCGGTAATATTCCTGACCGGAAAAGCCGATCGTGACAGCGTTACGAACGTTATGAGACTCAAGCCGGAGGGATATCTGCTCAAAACTATGAAAAAGCAGGATATTCTCGATTCTGTGAACCACTTTTTTGTAACTAAGGAATGGCGTTCTAAGCAGTAAAATAAGAAACGCCCCTTACTGAAAAGTAAGAGGCGGCTTTCGCGGCGGGTCGTCACCAGCCTGTCTGTCCCGAACGCTTTAGATTTTAAGGTAAAAACAAACCCTCCGACAAGAAGTATCTCGCGGAGGGTTTATTCGGTGTCGCCGTCGCGACTGGTGCCGCTGACCGGACTTGAACCGGTACGTTGTTGCCAACGAGGGATTTTAAGTCCCTTGTGTCTGCCTATTCCACCACAGCGGCATTCAAATTACAATATATTATATCATATAAGATAAAAAAAGTCAATAGCAAAAAATGAAATTAGCCCGTACTGTCAAAGATCTTGCAGTACGGGCTGTTTATCAGTTATTTTTCCGTATAGCTTTTGCAAGCGGCTTGTAGATGAAGAAGACGATCAGCGAATCTATCATGAATTTTGCAAATGTGAACGGCGCATTGAATATCAGGAGTGCGTCCCACAGCGTCGTTATCCCTGAGCCGATGCCGCCGGGCAATTCGTTATACGCGCTGAGTATCGCGTCGATAGGGAAGTGCAGCGCGTTCTGATAGAATGGGTAAGTAATAAAGTAGTTCACCGGAAGGCTGACCGCTGCTGTTATCAGAGAACCCACTATCATTGCGATAAGAGCGGTCTTTTTTGTCGGTTTTATCTTGTAAATGAGCCATGCGGGAATTACCATTGCGATACCGAGAATAAAATTGCAAAGCTCACCGACTCCTGCTGACTGTGATACTGCCATGTGGATAACATTTTTCAGCAGACACACGAATATACCCGAAACGGGGGAAACGAGGAATGCCGCAAGAACTGCCGGCAGATCCGAAAAGTCAAATTTCACGAAAGAAGGCATTATCGGAATTGCGATCTCAAGATACTGCAATACTGTTGCAATAGCGGTAAGTACGGCAGTTATCGTTATGAACTGCACGCTTGTTACCTTCATGGTCGTAAGGGTCGGTTTTCTTACTGTTTTTGCTGTTTCTGACATAATTGTAACTCCTTTCATCGGAGGAACAAAAAAGCCCTTGTAAAAATACAAGGGCGGCACTTTAAAAGCACACTTTTTTGTTTCTTTCATCCGGACTATACCGTCGGTATCGGAATTTCACCGATTCGGCTCTCACAGAGAGTTCGCAGACTATACTGCCGGTGGAGAATCTCACTCCGCCCCGAAACCGCAGTGTTCTGCGAAAAATAGCATAAACCGCAGGATCACCGCATTATTTGTTTTTTTATATTTCACACGGCAATGCCGTATAAAACCGTATCAATCCTCGTCAAGCTGACTGAGATCGAATTCAAGGGTATTGCCGCAGTTCGGGCAATTAATAGTTCCGTCTGCGATAGAATCGAAATCTGTTGTGATCGTATTGCCGCATTCGGGGCAGGTGATCTCATACATATCATCGTCATCATCGCGTCCGTAACTGCCGCTGCCGTCATCGTCGCCGTAGATCTCGTCCTCAAGATCAATGAGATCATTCTCCACATCGTCAACAACATCGGTAAGATCAGCGAGGTCGCTGTCTATATCCTCGATATTGAGTGCAATGTCACCGAGAACGTCAATGATCGCTGCGAGTATCTTTCCCTCGTTTGTCTCTGTGTTGAGTTTAAGACCTTCTGCGAGTCCCTTTATATATGATACCTTTTCTGCAATAGTCATGTTATCCATTCAGAATACCTCACTTTAAAAGAGAATTACTTGTTTGCACGCTCCATGTATTCACCTGTTCTTGTATCGATCCTGATAATGTCGCCGATATCTATGAAGAGCGGAACACGTATCTCTGCGCCTGTTTCAAGTGTAGCGGGTTTTGTGGCATTTGTAGCTGTATCGCCCTTGAAGCCGGGATCTGTATGTGTAACTTCGAGTTCAACGAAGTTAGGCGGCTCAACACCGAATACCTTGCCCTTGTAGGAGAGGATCTTGCAGACTGTGTTCTCTTTTACGAACTTGAAATTGTCACCGAGTTCAGAAACGTTGATCGGAACATCTTCGTAAGTCTCGCTGTCCATGAAGTGATAAAGCTCACCGTCGGAGTAGGTGTATTCCATATCCTTTCTCTCGATGAAAGCTGTGGGGAACTTAGCCGTAGGGTTATAGGATTTTTCAACGACAGCTCCGGTAAGCACGTTCTTGGTCTTTGTTCTTACGAAAGCTGCGCCTTTACCGGGCTTTACGTGCTGGAACTCAACGACCTGCATTACCTGTCCGTCTTCCTCGAAGGTCATTCCGTTTCTGAAATCGCCTGCTGTTATCATGATTTTGTCCTCCTGAATTTTATTGCATCAGTGATATTTCTGCATAAATTATCTTTAAGGGAACCTCTAAAAACCCAATTTGAGAGAAAAAGAGCTATCCACGCCGTCTACTGCGTCAAACCTCCTAACCGGGCGCCAGCCCGGCTTCGTCGGCTTTCCTTGTATTCGACGCGGCTATCTCATTTTCTCTTTTCAAAGCGGTTTTTAGAGGTACCCTTTAAGGCAGCACCACACAAAGAGCGTATATC